>DASWJF010000055.1:0-3655 GCA_036397275.1 Actinomycetota bacterium | reverse complement strand
GTGGCCGCTGGTCTCGCCCTTTCGCCACAGCTCCTGTCGCGACCGGCTCCAGAACACGGTCCGGCCCTCCTCCAGCGTGCGCTCCACCGATTCCCGGTTCATCCACGCCATCATCAGCACGTCGCCGTTCTCGACGTCCTGGACCACCGCCGGGATCAGCCCCCCGTCGTCGAACTTCAGCTCGTCGAGCCCGACCCGCTCCATCACAGCCTCACCGGGAGCCGGCGCCGGGCCAGCTCCTCCTTGACCTCGCGGATCGTGAGCTCGCCGAAGTGGAACCGGGACGCGGCCAGGACGGCGTCGGCCCGGCCTTCGGTCAACGCCTCGGCGAAGTGCTCGACCGAACCGGCACCGCCGCTCGCGATGACCGGCACGCGAACCGCCCCCCCAACCGCCTTCAGCAGGTCGATGTCGTACCCCTCGCCGGTCCCGTCGCGGTCCATCGAGGTCAGCAGGACCTCGCCGGCTCCCCGTTCCTGGGTCGCTTCCGCCGCCCACTCGACGGCGTCGCGGCCGGTCGGCGTGTGGCCCGCCTCCACCATGACCTCCCACCCCTCGCCGTCCCGGCGCTTCGCATCGACGGCCACCACCATGCACTGCGTGCCGAACCGGTCGGCGCACCGCGACAGCAGCGCCGGGTCGCGAACCGCCGCCGTGTTCAGCGACACCTTGTCCGCCCCGGCGCGAAGCAGCGCCCGCACGTCCTCCTCGCTCCGGACGCCGCCGCCCACCGTGAGCGGGATGAACACCTGATCCGCGGTTCGCGAGATCACGTCGATGGTGGCGTCGCGACCCTCCACCGTGGCCGTGATGTCGAGGAACACCAGTTCGTCGCCGCCCTCGGCGTCGTAACGCGCCGCGAGCTCCACCGGGTCGCCCGCGTCGCGGAGGTCCACGAACCGCGTGCCCTTGACCACTCGGCCCGCGTCGACGTCCAGGCACGGGATGATCCGCTTGGCCAGCGTCATCCCCGCACCACCTCGGACAGGTGCAGGGTTCCCGAGTACAGGGCTTTGCCCACCACCGCGGCCTCCACCCCGAGGTCCCGGAGCGCCCACACGTCGTCGGCCTTGCGGACGCCGCCGCTGGCGATCACCGGCCGGTCGGTCAGGGACAGGACCCGCTCGTACAGGGCGAGATCGGGACCGTCCATCGTGCCGTCCTTCTGGATCGACGTGACCAGGAACCGGGCGGCCCCGGCGTCCTGAAGGGCCGCGACGGCCTCCTCCATCCGAGGGCCCTCCTCCTGCCATCCCCGCACCATCACGTGCCCGTCCTGAACGTCGATGGCCACCACCACCCGGTCCCCGAAGTGCTCAACGGCCTCGGCCACGAACCCCGGGTTCAGGGCGGCGGACGTGCCGAGGATGGCCCTGCCCGCGCCGTCCTCGACGGCCTGTTCGATGGCGTCGATCGTTCGCAGGCCCCCTCCGAGTTGCACCGGCACGGCCACGGCCCGGCAGATCGCCCCGACCACGTCGCGGTTGGAGCCGGACCCCAGCGCGGCGTCAAGGTCCACGACGTGCAGCCGCCGCGCCCCGTCGGCTTCGAACCCCTTCGCCGTCTCCACGGGGTCGGCCTCGTACACGGTCTCGGCCATCGGGTCGCCCCGGAACAGGCGCACGCACCGCCCTCCGCGGAGGTCGACGGCAGGGATGACGATCACGCCAATGCCTCCTTCACGAAGGCCTCGTAGATGGCCAGCCCCGCTTCGCCTGACTTCTCCGGGTGGAACTGGGTGGCGAACAGGTTGTCCTGGGCCACGACGGCCGAGAACGGGCGGCCGTACTCGGTGGTCCCCACCGTGGTGCCGGCCAGGACGTCGGCGGCGTAGGAGTGGACGAAGTAGAACCGCGTGCCGTCGGGGATCGCCTCGACGTACGGGTGCTTCGAGACCCACTCCACGGTGTTCCACCCCATGTGCGGCACCTTCACGGTCGGGGGAAGCCTCCGGGCCTGGCCGGGGATGATTCCCAGCCCTTCTTCGGGGTCTTCCTCGCTCCGCTTGAACAGGACCTGCATACCCACGCACACCCCGAACAGCGGCCGTCCGGTGGCGGCGAAGTCGCGCACGACCTGGTCCAGACCGTCCTCGGCCAGGTTGCGCATGCACGCCCCGAAGTGTCCGACGCCCGGGACCACCAACGCGTCGGCCCGCATCACGGAACCGCGGTCGTCGGCGACCTCGGGCTTGCCGCCCACGTGCTCGACGGCCCGCGCCACGGAGCGGAGGTTCCCCATCCCGTAGTCGAGCACCGCGATCGTCACAGCGTCCCCTTCGTCGAGGGTGTCTCGCCCCGGCCGGTCAGCGAACACGCCGTGCCGAGGGCCGTGGCCAGGGCCTTAAACTCGGCCTCCACCACGTGGTGCGGGGAGCGGCCGCTGACCAGCCGGACGTGCACTGTCATCTCGGCGGCCGTGGCGAACGCCCGCACGAAGTCTTCAGTGAGGCCGGTGTCGTAGGTCCCGATCGTCTCGGCAGGGACGTCGACCTCGTGCACGACGAACGGCCGGCCGGACAGGTCGAGAGCCACCTCCACGGCCGCCTCGTCCAGCGGCACCGTGATCGACGCGAACCGCCGGATGCCCTTCTTGTCGCCCAGCGCCTCTGCCAGGGCCTGCCCCAACGCGAGGCCCACGTCCTCCACGGTGTGGTGGCCGTCCACGTCGAGGTCGCTCTTGGCCGTCACGGTGAGGTCGAACCCCGCGTGCGTGCCGAGCTGTTGGAGCATGTGGTCGAAGAAGGGGAGCCCGCTGTCGGCGCTCGCCGCGCCCAAGCCGTCGATCCGAAGCTCCACCCGGACGGTGGTCTCCTTCGTGGCGCGTTCCACCGTGGCCTCGCGAGGGCTCATCCCAGGACCTCCTCCAGGGCCGACAAGAACCGGTCGACTTCTTCGGTTGCGCCCGCGGTGACGCGAAGGCACTCGGAGACGACCGCGGTCATGTCGCGGACGAGCAGCCCGTGGTCGAGTAGCCCGCGCCACACGTCGACTGCCGGCTTCGGCGAACGGAACAGCACGAAGTTGGCATCGGACGGGAACGCCTCGACGCCGAGCTTCGGCAGGGCCTCCAGGATCCGGTCGCGCTCGCGGCGGACCTTGTCGAGGATGGCCAGCGCGTCTTCCTTGTGGCGCAGGGCGATCAGCCCGGCGGCCTGGGTGAGGGCCGACAGGTGGTACGGGAGCCGGACCCGCCGAAGGTCGTCCACGACCTCGGGCGAGGCCAGGCAGTATCCGATCCGGGCCCCGGCCAGGGCGAACGCCTTGGAGAAGGTTCGCACGACGACCACGGCTGGGTGTTGTTCGACGAGCCGCGCGGCCGACTCCCCGCCGAACTCGATGTACGCCTCGTCTGCCACGACCAACGAATCGCCTCCCGACGCAAGCTCGGCCACGACCTCCACGGGCTGCGCGTTGCCGGTCGGGTTGTTCGGCGAGCAGACGAAGATCACCGCGGGCCGCACCGCCAGGGCCTCGGCCGCGTCCCTCGCCGTGATCACCCAGGGTTCGGCGAGGTTCAGGCGGACGAGCTCGCTGTGCGCCACCCAGGCCAGCCGCTCGTGGAGCACGTAGGTCGGCTCGAACACCACGACCCGCCGGCCGGGTCCTCCGTAGGCCAGCAGGATCTGCTCGATCACCTCGTTCGAGCCGTTCGC
>DASWJF010000054.1:0-5957 GCA_036397275.1 Actinomycetota bacterium | reverse complement strand
ATGCCCGGGAAGCGAGCGTCCGCCATTCGATTCGCTTGCCTTGGAGGCGAAATGCCTTGACCGCGTGCGGAGCCCTTCCGCACAGGAGTTGAGTACGTCGGACCCAGATTCTCATCCCCTCCGGTTGGCGGCAGGGGACCTGACTCGGGGTTTAAGCAAGGCGGTTCACACCGATCTGACTGGCGGCCAGCTCGGCCGAAGCCGCAGGTCACAAGGGTGATCGGAGTTTTTGACCCCACACCCGGTCCGTGCCCGCGTGCGTGAATCAGTCCGCCCAGCCGGTCGCGTCTTCGGACCGCACCGAAGCTCTTTGGAGAACTCGAGGAAGTGGGAGGCAAAGGTCAGGCCAGCTGCAGTTCCCGGTGCGGCCTCGCGGCATTGTAGTGCTCGACGAAGTCTCGAAGCACACGCTCGGGGTGTCTCCTGCCCTAGACGAGCACCGGATCGAGACACTCTCGCCTGACGGTCCTCACCCACTGCTCGGCGAGGCGTTCGCCCTCGGAGCCGTGATTGCCACGGTGGCCCAGGAATGCGAAGAGCGCCCGCGCCCCCTCCCTCTCTGGCGCTCCTCAAGAGCGGAGCTCTCCAAGCCGACGTATTGCGCAGTGAGCATGCCTCTGGAGGCGTCCGCTGCAGCATGGGAGGAAACGCCGCGTCATGGCCATCCGAGTGTTGATTGCCGACGACAATCAAGATAGCCGCGAGGCTTTGGGGGCTCTGATCGGACTCGAACCGGACCTCAAACTCGTGGGGGCGGCTGTCGACGCCGAGGAAGCAATCAACCTCGCCGGCCAGCATGCCCCCGACGTCGCCATCGTTGACGTCCGCATGCCTGGGGGTGGGGGCAGGAGAGCCGCGGAGGGGATCGCGCTCGCGTCACCCAACACGACCGTGATCGCCCTCTCGGCGTACGACGACGCCGGGAGCGTTCTGGAGATGTTCGAGGGCGGGGTGGGCGAGTACATCGCCAAGGACGTGCCGACCGAAACGGTCATCGAAGCGATCCGGCGCGGGGCTCGCAAGCTGAAGGGGTGAGGTCGGCCCGGGGGACCCAGGCCGGCACAGTGGGGCTCACGAACCGGGCGGGAGCAGAAGGATCGCGGTATGCCGTGGGGTACGAAAACGCGATTGGGCGCCCCGGTGGTCGCAACCCGGTCGGTCTGTGAGAATCCCGCCTCGTGCTCCTGTCCCTCTTCTATGTGGCGCTCGTGCGGCTGCTCGGGCTCGTGGCGCGCCGCAGCCGTTCCGAGTCCGACAAGGATCTGGAGATCCTGGTCCTCCGCCACGAACTCGCGATCCTGAGGCGACAGGTAAGGCGCCCCGTCTACCGGGCGAGCGACCGAGCCTTCCTGGCGGCTGTGAGCCGGCTCTTCTCTCGTGAGAGGTGGGGAGCCTTCCTGGTGAGGCCGGAGACCCTGCTCCGGTGGCACCGGGACCTCGTGAGGAGGAAGTGGACCAGGCCGCATCGCCCCCCCGGCAGGCCGGCCATCGATCCGGATGTTCGCGACCTCGTGCTCCGTTTGGCCCGGGAGAACCCCAGGTGGGGCTACCAGCGGATCAAAGGAGAGCTCCTCGGCCTGGGCATCCAGGTGTCTGCCACCAGGATCGCCACTGTCCTTCGGGCCCATCATCTCGGTCCCGCTCCGCGGCGAGGGCCGACGTGGAGGGGAATTCCTCATCCAACAAGCCTCAGGGATCATCGCCTGCGACTTCCTCACCGTGGAGACGGTCCGGCTTCGGACGCTGTATTTGCTGTTTTTCGTGGAGCTCGGGACTAGGAGGGTGCACGTGGCCGGAGCGACCCGGAATCCTGATTCGGCCTGGGTCACCCAGCAAGCGCGCAACGTCGCCGGGACACTCGACGAACAGGGGACCTCCCCTCGCTTCCTGATCCACGACCGGGACACGAAGTTCTCCGGCTCCTTCGACGCGGTGTTCAAGGCAGACGGCACCAGGATCATGTGCACGCCGATCCGGGCCCCGAACGCGAACGCCTTCGCCGAGAGGTGGGTGGGAACCGTTCGGGCGGAGTGTCTGGACTGGACGCTCATCCAAGGACGCCGCCACCTGGAACGGGTCCTTCGGACCTACGTCCAGCATTTCAACCACCACCGGCCTCACCGGGGCCTGAACCTGAAGGCGCCGGCAGGTCCAGACCCCCCACGTCGCCCAGCACTACCTGGCCAGGTGCGACGGCGATCCGGTATCGGCGGACTCACCAATGAGTACTACGCGGCGCGATCGAGTTTTCGTACCCGACGGGTCAGACGTTCAAATCCTCTAGCGCCCACGGGACAGCCCTGGAACCCCTCCTGGAGCCCGTCGGGGGCCCGGATATGGGTCTTGCGCTCGGACTTTGCAGGTGCGAGACTGACGCCGTCCGAGCTGCAAGGCTCGGCGATTGGACGGCGGCGCGACGCGGGCACGCGCCGCCGTCTCCTATGACCACCCCCCTGGTCCGCCATGACCAGAGTGATAACGTTCCATCCTCGGGCGCGTAGCTCAGCGGGAGAGCGCTTGCTTCACACGCAAGAGGTCGTAGGTTCAAATCCTGCCGCGCCCACAACTGTGATGTCTCGAGACATCGTGCCGACGTGTCTCGGGACATCCTTCCACCTCACGACCGCCCGTGGGGCTGGTAATCCCGCGTCGGATCGAGGGTCAGCCTGCGGATCAGCTCCCCGTCTTGGGTGAGCACCCGGACATCGAGGTCGGCCACGAGCACGATCACCCGGATGCCACTGAGCTTCCGGCCGAGGCCGATGTGATGCAGCCGGGAGCTGTGGCGAAGGGTGATCACCCCGGTGGTGTCCACTTTGTCGCGGCGCACCCGGAAGTGGCCGGCGATCCGAAGCGCCGGGAGCGAGGGCGTCGCCTTCGGCCGAGCTGCGAACGCCTCCCCAGGTGTGCGTCGCCCGATCGCTCGGTGGGGCCGGACGGTGTTGTAGTAGACGCGGAATTGGTCCAGCTTCACCTGCAGCTCCTGGAGGCTCCGCGCCCTGGGCTGCTTTCCGAGCCAGCGCTTGAGCGTCTGGTGGAACCGCTCCACCTTCCCGCAGGTCTGCGGGTGGTAGGGGCTCGAGTGCAGGTAGCGGATCCCCAGCGCCGCCGTTTCCAGCTCCATCGCGCAGCGCCCGTCCCCACGGGGCACCGCGGTGAACACCGCGCCGCCCTCCGTGAGCAGCGATGCTGGGAGCCCGTGCGCCCCAGCCGCTTCGTGGAAGCTCACCACGACGTCGGCCGCCTTGAACACCGTCCGGGCGTCGGAGGCCACCAGGAACCGCGAGTGGTCGTCGATCGCGTTCAAGATCTCGACGTCCGCGCCACCTGCCAGGCGCCAGTGCGTGATGTCGGCCTGCCAGCGCTCGTTCGGCATCTGGGCCTCGAACCGGCAGAACGAGCTCCTTGGTCGCTTCTGGGGCTGAGGGGTGACGAAGCCCCGTCGGGAAAGGGCCCGCCAGATCGTCGCGACCGAGGGGCAGGTGCCCTGGCGCTTCGTCAGGTGGTAGGCGATCGTGTGAGCGCCGGCATCCAGGCCCTGGTCCGCGAGCGCCTTGGGGAGCTCGACGATCTCGTCTTCCGTGGCCTCGGGGATGCGCTGAGGGCTCCGTCGCGGCCGCCTGGATCGAGGCTCGAGTCCGGCCTCCCCCTCGGCATCGAAGCGCCGGCAGAGCTCATAGACCCACCGGGGCGAGACCCCGTAGTCCCGAGCCACCTCGGCCTTCGTTCGCCCTTCGATCCTGACCGCGGTGACCACCAGCCTCGCAAGCGACATTGCCCACCCCTTCTGCCTGAGGTAGGCACGATGTCCCGAGACAGGGCGGAACTATATTCGTGAAACCAGACACTGCCGCGCCCACAACGACCGAACCCTTCCGGTATCGGCCCGCTTGCGCCCGGGCGTGTCATAGGCAGCCGCATTCGCTACCTTCTTCATGCCCGCATCCGCATGAGTCCAGAGGGGGAGGAATGACGTCCGGGGACGGCTCGCAGACCGCTTCGCGCAACGGTGCCGCCGCGCGAGCGGTGGACCTGTACAAGATCTACGGCTCGGGCGACGCCGAGGTCGTCGCCCTCGGCGGGGTCTCGGTGGGCTTCGCATCCGGCCGGTTCACGGCCATCATGGGGCCGTCGGGCTCCGGCAAGTCCACCCTGCTCCACTGCATGGCCGGGCTCGACTCGCCCACCTCCGGCCACGTCTTCATCGGGGCCGTGGACCTCACCACCCTGTCCGAGAAGCAGCTCACGCTGCTCCGCCGGGAGAAGGTCGGCTTCGTGTTCCAGGCGTACAACCTGGTGCCGACCCTCACCGCGGCCGAGAACATCACCCTCCCGCTCGACATCGCGGGCGACAGGCCCGACGCGGCCTGGTTCGACACCGTGGTGGACACCATCGGGCTCCGCTCCCGCCTGGCCCACCGCCCCAGCGAGCTCTCGGGTGGCCAGCAGCAGCGCGTGGCCGGGGCCCGGGCCCTGGTCAGCAGGCCGGACATCGTCTACGCCGACGAGCCCACCGGGAACCTCGACTCGAAGAGCGGCGCGGAGCTGCTCTCGTTCCTGCGAAGCGCGGTGGACGAGCACGGCCAGACCATCGTGATGGTGAGCCACGACCCCACGGCGGCGAGCTACGCGGACCGGATCGTCTTCCTCTCCGACGGGCACGTGGTGGACGAGATGACCGGCCCCACCCCCGAGCGGGTCCTGGACCGGATGAAGTCCCTGGAATCCTGACGCCATGTGGCGCGCCACGATCAAGAGCCTCCTCGCCAGGAAGCTCCGGCTGGGCCTCACCGCGCTGGCCGTGGTCCTCGGCGTGGGGTTCATGGCCGGCACCTATGTCCTGACCGACACCATGAACAAGGCCTTCGACGACGTCTTCGCCGTCGCGAACAGCGGGACCGACGTCGTGGTGCGGGCCGAGTCCTCCTTCGAGCCCGGTCCCGGCGGGGGGCCCGGGGGAGGAGGAGCCGCCGAGCGGAACCCGGTCCCCGAGCACCTGTTGCAGCTGGTCGAGGCCACCGACGGCGTGAGGTCCGTTGACGGTGAGGTGACGGGGTTCGCGCAGCTCGTCGACCCGGCCACGAACGAGACCATCGGTACCCTCGGTCCCCCGAACATCGGGACGTCGTGGAGCCCGGGGTCGACCCCGCTCACCGTCCGCGAGGGCGAGCCGCCCACGACCGGGACCGACGTCGCCATCGACGCCGCCACCGCTGAGGGGTACGGCCTGGAGGTCGGCCAGGAGATCCAGATCCTGTTCACGGGTTCGCCCCGGACCTTCACCATCTCGGGCATCGTCGGCTTCGGTGACGCCGACAACCTGGCCGGCGCCACGCTGGCGGTGTTCGAGCTCCAGACGGCGCAGCAGGTGCTGGACCGGGTGGGCGAGTACGACAGCCTCCAGGTGGTGGCGGAGGAAGGCGTGTCGTCCATCGAGCTTCGGAACCGGGTCGCCCTCCGCCTCCCCGAGGGCTTCGAGGCGGTGACCGGAGCAACCGCCGCGGCGCAAGACGCCGAGGAGCTCCAGGAGGCGCTGGGCTTCTTCCAGACCGCCCTCCTCGTGTTCGCCTTCGTCGCCCTGTTCGTGGGGGCGTTCATCATCTTCAACACGTTCTCGATCATCGTGGCCCAGCGCACCCGGGAGCTCGCCCTGCTCCGCGCGCTCGGCGCCAGCGGGCGCCAGGTGATGGTGTCGGTGCTCCTGGAGGCCGCGGTGATCGGGGTCGTGGCCTCGGCCGTCGGCGTGGGGGCCGGCGTCCTGATCGCGATCGGCCTCCAGGCCATGCTGGAGGCGTTCGGGATCGACCTTCCCAGCACGTCCACCCAGCTGCTGCCACGTACGGTCATCGCGTCGATCGCGGTGGGGTCCCTCATCACGCTGGTCTCGGCCGTCGTCCCGGCCCGCCGGGCGTCGAGGGTCGCGCCGATCCAGGCCCTCCGCGACGGGATGCCGGCGG
>DASWJF010000053.1:0-7975 GCA_036397275.1 Actinomycetota bacterium | reverse complement strand
AGGTCCGGCCCGGCGTCCCGGAACATCCGGATCAGCGTGGGCAGGTCTGCTCGGACCGTGGGCTCGCCGCCGGTCACCTTGATCGACCGAACGCCGAGCGAGACGAAGATCCGAAGGAGCCGGGTGAGCTCCTCGAACGTCAAGATCTCGTCCTTGGGCAGCCACTTCAGGCCGTCCGCGGGCATGCAGAACACGCACCGGAAGTTGCAGCGGTCGGTGACCGAGATGCGGAGGTCGTCGGCCACCCGGCCGAACGTGTCGACGAGGGACCCGTCGGTGGGTCCGGCGATCTCCCCGGGTGGCTGTCGGTCGCTGGTCATCGCTCGAACCTCCAGGCTACCCCTCCGGCGTCCGAGCGGCTAGGCCTGGCCGGCCGGCGCCTCGGGCTCGTCCGGCGCCTCCGGGAGGAGCGAGCGCACCGTGTCCAGCGCGGCCTGGACGGCCTCGTCCCGGGAGGCACCGCCGGCGAGGCTCCGTCCCACGGCAGAGCCAAGCAGGAAGGTCGCGAGGGGGGTGATCTTCCGCTCGACCCGGTGGGCCACGTCGCGGGCCACGTCGAGCAGCACGGCCGTCTCCCGGGCGCTGAGCGTGTCCTCGCCGAGGGCCTCGGCGAGCTGGTCGATCCAGGCCTCCATGAGGTCTCCTCCTGATCCGCGGTCCGGTGTTCACGTTAGTACGCCCGGCCTCACCCTCGCCGCCGGCGGCAACGACGTCGAGCCCAGCAGTGAACGTTCCTGAGCATCGACTGCTTGGGCCTGGGCCAATGGGCCCGGGACGGGTGGGGCGTTCGGCCCAGGCAGGCGCGGGGTCCTGGGCTCAGGCTCCGGGTTTGAGGATCGGCGGCTCCTGGGAGGTTTGGCACAGGATGGATGGGGTCTCGCGCCGCGACTTCCTGAAGGTCGCCGGCGGCACGGCGGCAGGCGTGCTGGTCCTGGGGCAGGCGGGCCTCGCCCTTCGGAGGCTCGTCCCGGTGTCGATCGCGAACCCGCTCGAGGCTTACCCGGACCGCGACTGGGAGCGGGTGTACCGCGACCAGTACCACTACGACAGCTCGTTCACCTACGTCTGCTCGCCGAACGACACCCATGCCTGCCGGTTCCGGGCCTTCGTCCGCAACGGGGTGGTCATGCGGACCGAGCCCAACTACGACGTGGCACGGTACTCGGACCTGTTCGGGAACACGGCCACCGCCCACTGGCACCCCCGGGGCTGCGCCAAGGGCCACACGCTCCACCGTCGGGTGTACGGCCCGTACCGCCTGAAGTACCCCATGGTCCGCGAGGGGTGGAAAGAATGGGCCGACGACGGCTACCCCTACCTCACACCCGAGCTCCGCGACCGGTATCGGTTCACCTCGCGCGGCACCGATACCTTCGTCCGGGTCTCCTGGGGCGACGTGTCCCGGTACATGGCTCGCGCCTTCCTCGCTACGGCCGAGCACTACAGCGGCGAGGATGGCGCGAAGCGCCTTGCCGACGAGGGCTACGAGCCCGAGATGATCCAGGCCATGGCAGGGGCTGGGACCCGCACCATGAAGTTCCGCGGGGGGATGGGGCTCCTCGGGGTCCTCGGCAAGTACGGCATCTACCGGTTCTCCAACATGATGGCCCTCCTCGACGCGAAGGTCCGAGGGGTGAAGCCGGAGGAGTCCCTCGGGGGGCGGAACTGGTCGAACTACACCTGGCACGGCGACCAGGCCCCCGGGTTCCCGTTCGTCCACGGCCTCCAAGCGGCGGACGTCGACTTCAACGACCTCCGCAACTCGCTGCTGACCATCCAGGTCGGGAAGAACCTGGTCGAGAACAAGATGCCGGAGTCGCACTGGTTCCACGAGGTCATGGAGCGGGGCGGCAAGATCGTGACGATCGCTCCCGAGTACAACCCGCCCGCCACCAAGTCCGACTACTGGATCCCCGTGCGCCCCCAGACCGACGCGGCGCTGTTCCTGGGGATCACGAAGATCCTGATCGACGAGAAGAAGTACGACGAGGACTTCGTCAAGCGGTTCACCGACTTCCCGCTGCTGGTCCGGACCGACACGGCCACCCGCCTGGATCCCCGGGACGTCTTCCCCGGGTACAAGCCCGGGCTCAAGCCGAACGGCCCGAGCTTCGCCGAGCACGGGCTCCTCCCCGAGGACTACGAGAGGCTCCACGACTTCGTGGTCTTCGACGCGCGCACGAGGAAGCCCGTAGCGATCACGCGGGACGACGTCGGCGAGAGCATGAAGGTCGACCCGGTACTGGATGGGCGGTTCAAGCTGAAGTTGGTCGACGGGTCCACGGTAGAGGTCGCGCCCCTGCTCGAGTTGTACAGGCAGCACCTCAGAGACTACGACCTGGACACTGTGGCCGAGATCACCCGCTCGCCGAAAGAGCTGATCCGGCGCCTGGCCGACGACATCGCCACCATCAAGCCGGCCGCCATCCACGTGGGCGAGGGCGTCAACCACTGGTTCCACGCCACCGAGGCCAACCGGGCCATGTACCTGCCGATGATGCTGACCGGCAACATCGGCAAGCCCGGTGCCGGCGTCTCCACCTGGGCGGGCAACTACAAGTCGGCGCTGTTCCAGGAGACCCGCTGGAGCGGGCCCGGGTTCAACGGCTGGATCTACGAGGATCCGTTCAACCAGAACCTCGACCCGGATGCCTCGGGGAAGAACGTCGCGGTCGCGAAGCACGCGAAGGGGGAGGAGCCGGCCTATTGGAACCACGGGGAGCAGCCGCTGGTGGTGGACACCCCGAAGCACGGCCGCAAGGTGTTCACCGGGGCCACCCACATGCCCACGCCCACCAAGGTCCAGTGGTTCATCAACGTGAACCTCCTGAACAACGCGAAGCACGCCTACGACATGATCAAGAACGTGAACCCCAACATCGACATGATCGTGGCGCAGGACATCGAGATGACCGCGTCGTGCGAGTACGCGGACGTGATCCTGCCCGCCAACTCCTGGATGGAGTTCGAGGGCGTCGAGGTCACGGCCTCCTGCTCCAACCCGTTCCTCCAAATCTGGAAAGGCGGGATCAAGCCGGTCGGCGACACCAAGGACGACCTCCTGATCATGACCGGCGTCGCGCAGGCCTTGGCGGAAGAGACCGGCGACCGGCGGTACGTCGACCAGTGGAAGTTCGCGCTCGAGGGCAAGCGCGAGATCTATCTGAACCGGCTCCTCGAGACGTCGGCGACCACCGCCGGGTACACCACGGAGGACGTCATGGAGGGCAAATACGGGGAGCCCGGCGCAGCCCTCATGATGTTCCGGACCTATCCTCGGATCCCCTTCTACGAGCAGGTCCATGACAACGTGCCGTTCTTCACCGACACCGGTCGGCTGAACGCCTACTGCGACATCCCCGAGGCCCTGGAGTACGGCGAGAACTTCGTGGTGCACCGGGAGGGCCCCGAGGCCACGCCGTACCTGCCGAACGTGATCGTTTCGACCAACCCGCTGGTGCGACCGGAGGACTACGGGATCCCCTGGGACCACGAGGGCTGGGACGAGCGGACGGTCCGCAACGTGAAGCTCTCGTGGCAGAAGGCCAAGCGGACCACGAACCCGCTGTACGAGAAGGGCCTGAAGTTCTTCTGCGTGACGCCCAAGAGCCGGCACAGCGTCCACTCCTCGTGGAGCGTGACCGACTGGCACTTCATCATGGCCAACAACTTCGGCGACCCCTACCGGCAGGACAAGCGGGCTCCCGGGGTCGGCGAGCACCAGATGCACATCAACCCGCAGGCCGCCAAGGACCTGGGGATCGCCGACGGCGACTACGTCCACGTCGACGCCAACCCCGCGGACCGGCCATACCGCGGGTGGAAGGCGGACGACCCCTTCTACAAGGTGGCCCGGCTGAAGCTCCGAGCGAAGTACAACCCGGCCTACCCGTACGACGTCGTGATGATCAAGCACGCGCCGTTCATGGCGACCGAGAAGACGGTCAGGGCCCACGAGACCCGGGCCGACGGCCGAGCCGTCTCCGAGGACACCGGGTACCAGTCGAACCTCCGGTACGGCTCTCAGCAGTCGCTCACGCGCGACTGGTCGATGCCGATGCACCAGACCGACACCCTGTTCCACAAGTCGAAGGACGCCGACCACTTCATCTTCGGCTACGAGGCAGACAACCACGCCGTGAACACCGTTCCCAAGGAGACCCTGGTGAAGGTCAGCTTCGCCGAGGCCGGGGGGCCAGGCGGCGCCGGTGCGTGGAAGCCTGCGTTGACCGGCCGCAACCCGTCGGACGAGGACAGGGTGATGCTGGCCTACCTGCGCGGCGACTACGTGAAGGAGGTCGGGCCATGAGCCCGCTGAAGGACCCCGACGCCGACGACCCCCTGGAGATCGTGGGGGTCGTCCTGGACCGGCCCATCGACGACCGGGGCCTGGACGACATGGCCCGGACCTTCATCGAGGAGTACACGCTGATGGGCTGGGGCCCCAAGCGGATCCTGAACATGTTCCGCCTCCCCTACTACGGGGGCGCGCACGACGCGTACGAGCGCCTCGGTGAGGAGCGGATCGTCGCTCTCATCGAGGAGACCGTTGGGGATGGGGAGGAGTGGTCCGATGCCTGACGTCTACAACTGGCAGCTGGGCCGGGACATGAGCTACCGGTTCGACGAGGCCCACCCCGACTGGCAGTTCGCGTTCGTCTTCAACATCAACCGCTGCCTCGCCTGCCAGACCTGCACGATGGCCTGCAAGTCGACCTGGACCTTCTCCGAGGGCCAGGAGTACATGTGGTGGAACAACGTCGAGACCAAACCCTACGGCGGCTACCCCCAGGGCTGGGACGTCAAGCTCCTCTCCCTCCTGGAGCAGGCCAACCCGGGCGGACAGGTCTGGGACACGTCCAAGGCCGGACCGCGCAAGCCTTACGGCGAGTACGAGGGAATGACGATCTTCGAGGCCGCGCAGGCCAAGGGCCGGCAGGAGCAGGCCCTGGGGTACCTGCCCACCGACGAGGAGTGGCAGGCCCCGAACATCCACGAGGACACGGCCACCGGGCCCAAGGGCGTGCCGGGCGCGTACGGGGCGGGGGCCGAGCTCCCGGTGCACAGGCCGTGGTTCTTCTACCTCCAGCGGCTGTGCAACCACTGCACGTACCCGGGGTGCCTGGCGGCCTGCCCCCGCAACGCCATCTACAAGCGGCCCGAGGACGGCATCGTCCTGATCGACCAGGCTCGGTGCCGCGGGTACCGCAAGTGCGTGGAGCAGTGCCCGTACAAGAAGCCGATGTACCGGGCCACCACGCGCGTCTCGGAGAAGTGCATCGCCTGCTACCCGCGAGTGGAGGGAACGGACCCCCTCACCGACGGTCTGCCCATGGAGACCCGGTGCATGTCCGTGTGCCCCGGGAAGATCCGGATGCAGGGCCTGGTCAAGATCGATGAGAAGACCGGGCAGTGGGAGGAGGACCCCGAGAACCCCATCTTCTACCTGGTCAAGGTGGCCAAGGTGGCGCTGCCCCTGTATCCGCAGTTCGGCACGGAACCGAACGGCTACTACATCCCGCCCCGGTGGGTCCCCCGCGGCTTCCTGCGGCAGATGTTCGGCCCGGGGGTGGACCGCGCCATCGAGACGTACCTGGCGCCCCCCCGCGAGCTCCTGGCGGTGATGCAGCTCTTCCGGGCCACCCAGCGGATCATCTTCAAGTTCCGGATCGAGAAGGGCCCCAAGGTTCGCGACGTCGTGATCGGCGGGAAGCCGTGGGCCATGTACAACGACACGGTCATCGGCTACGACCGTGCCGGAAACGAGGTTGCCAACCTCTCGGTCCTCGAACCCTTCCACGTCCGTCCTCGCAAGTACCCGAACTCGATCTGAGGAGCCCGAAGATGGCGACCGAAGTGCGTGCGGACACCGCCCAGGCGGACCTGGCCCTGGCCAGGAGCACGGCATACCGGCTGCTGTCCCAGGCCTTCGCGTACCCAACGCCCAAGGCGGCGGAGCAGCTGCTGGAGGAGGACCTGCCTCTCGCCCTGGCCGTGTCCGCGCCGCTTCCGCCCAACGTGCGCTGGGCGTTGGACGAGGCTGCGACGGCGTTCGGGGGGGTATCGCGGGATGAGCTGGAGGAGGCCTATCGCGACGTCTTCTCCCACGTGCACTCGGCGGACTGCCCCATGTACGAGACCGACTACACCGAGCGGGACGTGTGGCGACAGACCCGCGAGCTGGCCGACCTCGGCGGCTTCTACCGGGCCTTCGGCCTGGAGGAGCAAGGGGAACGGCCCGACGGCCTGTCCGTTGAGCTGGAGTTCATGCACCTCGCGACGTACAAGGCTGCCTGGGCCCTGGTCCAACGCGACCCGGAGCATGCCGAGATCTGCCGCCGGGCCCAGGAGTCCTTCCTCCGCGACCACCTGCTGAAGTGGGTCCCCGAGCTCGCGGACCGGGTCGTGGCCATCGCTCGGACGGGGCCCTACGCAGCCGTGGCCCGCTTGGCCCGGGAGTTCCTGCGAGGGGAGGCCCGGGCCTTCGGCATGGAGATCGAGCAGGTCGAGCCGACCGAGGAGGTCCCCGACGCCCGGGCCGCGGAGGAGATCGGGCTGTGCGAGGGGGGGCCATGAGCGGCACCAGGAGGGCCGCGGCGGTGATGGCGCTCGCGGTGGGCCTGGCCGCCGCGCTCACGGCGACCGGGACCCGCCTGGCGGCGTCGCAGGGGACGGTGATCACGGCCATGCACACCGACCGGGCCATCCCGGTGAAGGACCCCTGGTCCGACTTCTGGAACGACGTCCCCAAGGTCGACGTGGCGCTGTCCGCCCAGCAGATCACCCCGCCCATGGGCGGCCACCGTTGGACCCTCACCGCCCGAGCGGTGCAGGACGGCCAGAAGCTCTACATCGAACTGGAGTGGCCGGACTTGACGGCGGATCGCTCGGTCGGCGCCCAGCAGTTGTTCACCGACGCCGCGGCGGTGCAGTTCCCCTCGGTCGCGAGCCAGCAGGTTCCGGCGTTCTGCATGGGCGATCCCACGGCCTCCGTCAACATCTGGCAGTGGAGGGCGGCCTGGCAGGCCGACGTGAACCGGGGCTTCCAGGGCAGCGTGAAACGCGAGTTCCCGAACACCGAGGTGGACTGGTACCCGTTCCGCGAGGACCCGCTCTTCTACCCCGGCCGGTACGTGGACAACCCCTTCTCGGACGCGGACCGAACGTCCCCGGTGGACAACCTCGTCGCCGGCAGCTTCGGGACCCTGACGCCCGACCCCACGCCTGTCGTCCAGGGATGGGGCGCGTGGCGGGACGGGAGGTGGCGGGTCGTCTTCGCCCGACCGCTGCACGTGGGGCGGGAGGGAAACGTGGAGCTCGTCTCCGATGACCGGACCGACGTCGCGTTCGCCGTGTGGGACGGCTCCGCTCAGGAGCGGGACGGGATGAAGTCCGTGGGTAACTTCGTGGCCCTGGACCTGTCGCCGGAGCTCATGAGACAGCGGGCGCGGTTCCCCTTCTGGCCGGCCCCGTTCTTCGTGTTCATCGTCCTGTGGGCCGTGTTCGCCTGGATGGTCGTGGGCGACGTGCCGAGGAGGAAGGAGGCGTCGTGATCGTCGAGGAGCGCGCGAGGGACGCGCCGGCCGTCGCGGCTTCCCCCGAGCCGGTGGATGCGCGCAGGCTGTGGTCACCGCTCGCCGCGGTCCTCGCGCTGCTGCCGGTGGCCGCCATGACCGAGCTCCTCTTGGTCCGGACGTTCTACCGGGTCGGCGTGTACATCCCAAGGGACGGCCCCTTCCGAACCGTGTACGGCGCGCTCACGGCGATCGGGTCCTTCGCGCTGAACCTGTCCTCGGTGCTCGTCGCGGTGGCGCTGGCGCTGCTGGCCGCGGGGGCGTACCGCCGGCGGTCCCGCACCGCGGCGTTTGCGGTGGCCGCGTTCCTGGCGGCCTCGCTGGTGCTGGCCGTCGAGGGGACCTCGGACCTGGGGCCGACGGCCCGCTTGGCCTTCGTGCTCGCCGTTGTCGTGGTGGCG
>DASWJF010000052.1:0-16692 GCA_036397275.1 Actinomycetota bacterium | reverse complement strand
CACCGGGGCTCGCTCGGTCATCGACAACGCCAACCTGGTGAAGAAGATGTCCTTCGCCCGCGAGATCCTCCCGCTCGCCGCGATCGGCGTGGCCCTGGTCGACTACGTCCTCCAGACGGGCGTCCTGTTGCTGCTCGTGATTGCGATGGGGTACGGGCTCCACGTGCCGGAGCTCTCGCTTTTCCCGCTGGCCTTCCTCACGCTGCTCGTGTTCACCGCGGCGATGACCTTTTGGATGGCGGCCCTGAACGTCCGGTACCGCGACGTTCAGCACCTGCTGAACGTGGCACTCCTGGTGTGGTTCTGGGTGACGCCGATCGTGTACGCGGGCGCCCTGGTGCAAGAGGAGTTGGCCGGGCGCGAGCTCCTCAGCGTGAAGCTGTTCGACCTGTACTTCCTGAACCCGTTGGCGGCCATCGTCGAGGGGATGCACCGGGCGCTCTATGCGGTGGTCGCGCCCGCGGTGAGCGAGGCTCCGACGCCGGTGCTGGTGGACTCGAGCATGGGGTGGATGGCCGCGGTCCTGGCCGCCGTCCTGGTGGGCTCGGTGGTCCTGCTCCGGCTGGCCTGGGGGCTGTACTTCCGCCTGTCCGGGGACTTCGCCGAGGAGCTGTAGCGTGAGCGTCCCGGCCCTGGAGATCGTCGAGGTCAGCAAGAAGTTCCGGTTGTACCGGGAGAAGCCAACCTCGCTGAAGGCGCGGCTGCTCCATTCGCGCATGAAGGTCGAGGACTTCTGGGCTCTCCGCGACGTGTCGTTCGACGTCGCGGAGGGGGGATCGCTCGGCCTGATCGGCCACAACGGCTCCGGCAAGACCACGCTGCTCAAGATCGTGGCCGGGATCCTTCGCCCGACATCGGGCATCGTCCGGCAGCGAGGGCGGCTTGCGGCGCTGCTAGAGCTGGGCGCCGGGTTCCACCCCGAGCTCACCGGCAAGGAGAACGTGTACCTGAACGCGTCGTTCCTTGGCCTGTCGCGGAAGGAGACCGACCGCGCCTACGAGGACGTCGTGGCCTTCGCCGAGCTCGAGGACTTCATGGACAACCAAGTGAAGTTCTACTCGTCGGGGATGCTGGTGCGATTGGGATTCGCCGTCGCGGTGCACGTCGACCCCGAGGTCCTCCTGATCGACGAGGTGCTCGCTGTGGGGGACGAGGCCTTCCAAGCCAAGTGCCTCGACCGGATCGGGAAGTTCCGGCGCGAGGGGCGCACCATCGTGCTGGTGACCCACGCCCTCGACACGGTCCGCCAGATCTGCGACCGGGCCGTGATGCTGCACCACGGAACGGTCCACGCCACGGGCGCGCCCGACGACGTGGTCCGGGAGATGCGGTACGTGCTGCTCGGTGTGGCCGACTCCGGGTTCGTGCCCGAGGAGGGCACGCGGGAAGCCGAGATCGCGAACGTGGAGCTGATCCGGGCCTCCGGCTCGAGCGACCGCCCCATGCTCCGTGGCGACCCCCTGGCCATCCAGGTCGACGTGCGGACGAACGAGCCCGTGGACGACCTCGACGTGGACTTCCAGATCCTCGACGGCGCGACGAACCACTCCGTGCTCGACGCGAAGACGTCCGCGGGCGGCATCGTGATCGGTCGGTTCGACGGGAAGAAGCGGGTCCGGTTCCGCATCCCCTCCTTCCCGTACACCGCCGGGAAGTACTGGGTGACGATCGGGCTCACGTCGTGGGAGACCGGGCACCTGTACCACGTCCAGACCCAGCGCTACGAGTTCGAGGTGGCCGACGCGCCTCGCGTCCAGGACCGAGTGGACGTGTCCGTGGACATCGAGGTCGAGGACCTGTGAGCCGTCTCGACCATGCGCCTCCCGAAGTGAAGAAAGGACGTCCAGCCATGCTGATCGCGCTGATCCTCCTGTCGGTGACCGTGGCCGCGGTGGGCCAGCTCACCCTGAAGCACGGGATGAACGAGGTGAGCGACGAGCTCGCTCCGGCTAGGTTCGGGTTGAACGGCGGGTCGTTCCGAACCCTGGTGGCGACGCCCACGATCTATGCCGGTCTCCTCCTGTTCGGGATCTCCGCGCTCGTATGGCTGGTGGTCCTGTCCCGGGCCTCGCTGTCGTTCGCCTACCCGTTCGCCGCCCTCACCTACGTCTTGATCCTCCTGTTCGACCATTTCGTGCTGGACGACCCCGTGCCCCCGCTCCGGTGGGCCGGGGTCGCGTTCATCGCGACCGGCATCTTCCTGATCTCAAGGACGCCGCACAGCTGATGGCGAAGGGCGCCGGGGCCGACCTGGCCGCCGTGATCGTGAACTACAACGTCGGGGCCTACCTCACCCGGTGCGTCGGGTCGGTGCTGGCGTCCTCAGGCGGGCTCGACCTCGACGTCCTGGTCGTCGACAATGCCTCGGTCGATGGCAGCGCGAGGGCCGCCAAGGAGGCCCATCCCCGGATCCGGCTGGTGGAGAACGCGGAGAACCGAGGGCTCTCGGCCGCATGGAACCAGGGGATCCGGGCCACGGCGGGGCCCTGGGTGCTGCTTCTCAACCCCGACGCCGAGATCTGGGCTGGCGACCTCGCCGGGTTCGTCAAGGTGGGGGAGGAGCGCCCCGACGTCGCGTTGCTCGGACCGGTCGTCCGAAACGCCGACGGAACGCTGTACCAGAGCGGCCGGGTGTTCCCGCCGATCGGCGATGCGGCGGGGCACGCGTTCCTCGGCCCGTTCCTGCCGCGCAACCGGTTCACCCGCGCCTACAAGATCTCGGATTGGGATCGGCTATCCGAGCGCGAGGTTGACTGGGTGTCGGGAGCCTGCCTGCTCCTGCGCCGCGAGGCTCTCGATGAGGTGGGGCTGTTTGACGAAGCGTTCTGGCTCTACGGCGAGGAGCTTGACCTGTGCACCCGGCTGCGGGGCGTCGGCTGGAAGGTCCTGTACACGCCGGAGCTCGAGATCCTGCACGAGGGTGGGGTCTCCACCGGCCGGTCGCGCCGGACCCACCTCATGCACTCGGCCAGCATCTACCGCTACTTCGCCAAGCACCGGGCCACGGGGTGGCGCCGGGTCCTGCTGCCGCTCGCCTGGGTCGCCCTCCGGGCGCGGGCCGAGCTGGTCTCGCTCGAGGACCGGGTGCGCCGATGAAAGCCGTGGTCCTGGTGGGCGGGGAGGGCACCCGGCTCCGCCCCATCACCGAGACCGTGCCCAAGCCGCTCCTGCCGCTGATGGACCGGCCGTCCCTCGATCACGTCCTGGATCATCTGGCCCGCCACGGGGTGCACCAGGTCGTGCTGTCCTCCTCGTACCTGGAATCGACGTTCCACGACTTCATCGAGGCGCGTCACGGCGATCCGGCGATCACGTGGGTCACGGAGGAGGAACCGCTCGGGACCGGCGGCGCCATCGTGAACACCATGGAGCACATGGACGACGAGCCCTTCCTGGCGCTGAACGGCGACATCCTCACGGACCTCGACCTCACGGCCATGGTCCGGTTCCACCGGGACCGGGGCTCCCTGGCAACCATCGCGCTGCACCACGTCGAGGACGCGCGGCCATTCGGCCTCGTCCTGACGGAGCCCGACGGCCGGGTCATCGAGTTCCGCGAGAAGCCAACAGAGCCGATGCCGGGCGACGTCAACGCCGGGACCTACGTGCTCGAACCCTCGGCGCTCGAGGGGTGGTCGCCGGGCGAGGCCATCTCCATCGAGCGGCAGATCTTCCCGGCCCTGATCGCCTCGGCTCGTCCCGTCCACGGCTTCCTCACCGAGGCCTACTGGCTGGACCTCGGCACGCCGGAGGACTACCTGCGGGCCCACTTCGACATCCTGGAGGGGAAGGTGCGGGGCGAGCCGCGCTCCCCGGCGCCGTTCGTGGCCGACGGAGCCGTGATCGACCTCCGTGCGCACCTCGGCCGGTGGGTGGTGGTCGGGGCCGGCGCGAGGGTCGGCCCCGAGGCGCAGGTGGACGACTCGGTCCTGCACCCCGGGGCGGTGGTCGAGGCCGGGGCCCGGGTCGTCGGGTCGATCCTCGGGCCGCGCTGCGTCATCGGCGCCGGGGCCACGGTCACCGGCTCGACACTGGCCGAGGGCGCCCGGGTCGCTCCCGCGGCGTCGGTCAACGGCGTACGGATCTCCGCAGGCCGGGAGGTAGGCGCGGGCTAAAGCGGAGGACCGGGGCAGGCCGATGTGCTAGGGTGCGGGCCCGTCCCGGGAATCCTCTGGAACATGCGAAGAGCGCTGGCGTTCGTCCTCGTCGTTTCAGCGGTGGCCCTGTGGCCCACCGCGTCCGCGCGTCCCGCGGACTCGTTCACTTTCTTCGGCTCCGGGTGGGGCCACGGGCTGGGGATGTCGCAGTGGGGCGCCTACGGCCTGGCGAAGGCGGGATGGAGCCGGGCCGAGATCCTCACCCACTTCTACTCGGGCACCGAGGTGGCGGCACATGACTCGCCCCCGGCCACGATCCGGGTGGGGCTGGTGCAGGGCAGGGAGCGTGTCCGCCTCGAGGCGCAGGCCGGGGCGGTGGACCTCCGCCTGGGCGACCCGACGAACGGCGACGTGGTGGCCACGATCCCGAGCGGTGAGACGTGGAGTGTACGTGAGGCCGCCCAGAAGTACCGGATCCTCGACGCCTTTGGACAGCGGGTGGGCGACGACGTGGGCGGCACCGACACCGACCTGTTCGCGGCCTTCGAGCCGAACGGCGCGCGCGTGCGCGTGCCCGAGGCCGGGCACACCTACGGCCGGGGCTTCATCGAGTTCAACATCTACAACTGCCAGTCGGACTGCCGGGAACGGCTGATCCTGGTGGTCGCCGCGGAGGAGTACCTGTACGGCCTGGCCGAGGTGCCGAGCAGCTGGCCGAGACCCGCCCTGGAGGCCCAGGCCATCGCGGCCCGCACCTACGCGTTCACCAAGGCGGCCTCGGGGCAGGATCGGCCCGGGTGCAACTGCGCGCTGTACGCGAGCTCCTTCGACCAGGTGTACGCGGGGTACGACAAGGAGGCAGGCGTGGACGGCGACCGGTGGGTGGCCGCCGTCGATGGGACCACGGGCCAGGTCGTGCTGCACCAGGGTCAGAGCATCCAGGCCTTCTATATGTCATCGAGCGGTGGCTTCACCGAGAACAACGAGAACGTGTGGGGCGGGACGCCGATCCCGTACCTTCGGGGCGTGTGCGACCCCGGGGACTACACGCCAGACAACCCCAACGCCGTGTGGAACGTGACGCTGACCGCCGAACAGGTCACCACGAAGCTCAGCCTCGGCATCGGGAGGGTCACCGCTTTCACGAACACGGTCCGGGGGGTGTCCGGCCGCATCGTGACCACGCTGGTCCAGGGCGAGACGGGAAGTGCCGAGATCAGCGGATCGGTGCTCCGGTCGACCCTCAAACTCCCCGACGACCGGGTGTGGATCAACGCCGACCGGTTGGTCACCGGGAGCATCCGGTCGAAGTACGACGCGATCAACTGCCGGCCTGGTCTCCCTACGTCGAGGCAGGTGCGGCTGTCCAACGGCGCCCGCCAGAAGTTCGAGCGGGCCACCATCTACTTCAAGGATGGCGTCGGCGCACACGCGCTGTCGGGCTTCGTCCTCGAGTTCTACATGAAGAAGGGCGGGCCCAGCGGACGCCTGGGGTTCCCCACCAGCGACGTGCGCAGGCTGGCGAACGGCGCGACCCGGGCGAGCTTCGAACGCGGCAAGATCACGTGCTCGGCCTCCGGGAGCTGCCGGCTCGGCTAGCGGCGGGGCGGCCGGGTCAGCCCGCGCTCGGCTCGGGGGCGTTGCCGGTGCCCCGATAGGCCTCGACGAACCCCGACGCGATGGTTCGCGCCTGGTCGGCCGTGACCGTGGCGGGGCATTCCCACAGCTTGTTCCAGGCGGCCAGGGCGAGCGAGGTGCCCTCGTCGAGCTGGGGGTACGGCGCCATCAGGACCTTGTGCTCGGACTCGGCGAGCGACGCCAGGCGCTCCACCACGTCCTCGGCAAGCGCATCGGGCCCGTCGATCCGGTAGTAGATGAGCACGTACGCGTGCTCGAGGTTGTGCACGGCCCGGATCTCCGGGACGGGCTCCGTGTACACCTTGGGCTCCGAGGGCAGGGGCGACGGGTCGTGGAACCCGGAGGTCGCCGGGTGATCGGGGTACGTATAGTCCTCGCCCCTTGCCAGGTGCTGGCCGCCCGGGGCTGAGGCGGCGGGGGTCTGGACCGCGCCGCACCCGGCAGCTTCGGCCGCGGCCAGGGCAGCGTCAGGGATCGGCTTGGGAGCGTCCACCCGGAGCACCAGGTACAGTGCGACGAAGGTCCCCACGCCGAGCGCCCCAGCCCACGCGGCGCGCCGAGTGGTCCTGGCCCGCCGGGTCCTCCGGAGCTCGGTCTCCCGGGCCCGTCGGGCCTGGTCCTTCCGCTCGGCCTTGGCAGACCGGGGCCCCTCCGCGGTCTGGGTGGCCGCGGCCGGGGCCCGGTCCGAGCCGGCCTGCGGATGGTGCCGCTGCTTCCGCTTCTTCTTCGCCATCAGAAGGGAGCCCCGGCCTCGGGCGCGTCGCCCAGGTACTCCTCGCCGTCGAAGGGCGGGGCCCCATACCGGGCCGTGAACCCGAACGCCGCCGCCAGGCTCGCCCGCGAGCAGGTCTCGACGTTGTGCCAGGCCACCAGGGCCATCTCGGAGCCGTCCGGCAGGCTGCCCGCGGGCCCCTGGTCGGGATAGTCGTAGGGGGCCACGATGACGCGGGACCCGACCTCGGAGCTCCCGTAGAAGTCCTCGATCCTCGCCACCTCCGCGCCGGGCGCGCCGGGCGAGTACCACACGATGGCGGCGCCGTGCTCCAACGAGTGGATCAGCTGGTCGATGGGGGGCGGGCTGGAGTACACGCCGGCGGGAAGCGTCTGGCCCGCGTGCGGCCCCGAGGCCGGCGGCACGGACGGATACGTCGAGAGGGGCGGCATGGTGGCCGGTCCGCCTTCGGCACCGATGTGGGCAGCGTCCACGTTGGGGGGCTCGTACGGACCGACGTTTTGGACCTCATCGCAACCCGCGGCCTGGGCGGCCTGGGGAGCCGCGGCGAGGAGCTCGGCCGGGTCCTCCGTCTCCGGCCGGGGCCGGGTGACGAGGAAGACCGTGGCGCCGGCGGCCAGGGCCACCGCCACCCCGAGCGCGATCCACCGGCTGCGCCGGGACCGGGCCATGCGGCGCTCGATCTCCATGCGCTGCCGCCTGGCCTCTTCCTTCCGCTGGGCCTTGGTCGGGCGCTCGCCCGTCGAGCCCTCGGTCCGCCTGGTCTCCCTGGCCACGCTCCTCCTCTCGTCGGAGCATCCCAGGATATCGGGAGCGAGGCTGTTCGCATCCCGGAGGGAAGGCGGCCGCTTGCGCCCGGGGACGGTTGCGCTCGGCGCCCGGACGTCCCTATGCTCCTCGACGCCGCTGCACGGGGCTCATGATGCGCCCGTGCGCGAGCCTCGAGGGGCCTTCGAGGTCACCGATGAGGAGCTGTGGTGCGATACTGGCCGAGGGTCGTCCCGAAGGAGGATGAAGGTTGGGTTCCAGCGCGCGCGGTCGGCTGCCGTTTCTGGTATCGCTGCTCGCAGTCCTAGCCCTGGTAGCCACGGCCTGCGGAGGCGGGGGCGGCCAGGAAGCGACTCCTTCCCCAGAAGGAAAGCCGCTCACGTTCGGGATGATCCTGGTGGGGCCCAAGAACGATCACGGCTGGTCGCAGGCGCACTTCGAGGCCGGCAAGTACGTCGAACAGCAGCTCGGCGCCAGGATGATCGTGATCGACAAGGTCAATCCTGCCGACCGGCCCGAGACCTCCGTCGAACAGGTCGTCTCGGACATGATCGACCAGGGGGCGCAGCTCATCTTCGCCACGTCCGACGACATGAAGGACGGGATCCAGGCTGCTGCCGCGGAGCATCCCGACGTGCCGATGATCTGGTCGTCCGGCGACAGTGCCTGGGCTGAGGGCAAGGGCTACCGGGCGGACCTGGAGAACTTGGGCAACGTGATGGGCCGGATGGAGTACGGGAAGATGATCGCCGGCTGCGCCGCGGCGCTCACGACCCAGACGGGCAAGATCGGCTACCTCGGACCCCTGATCAACGACGAGACCCGGCGGCTCACCGATTCTGCCTTCCTGGGCGCTCGGTACTGTTGGGAGAACTTCCTCGGCAACGAGGTTGCCGATCTGGCTTTCTCCGTGAACTGGATCGGGTTCTGGTTCAACATCCCCGGCGTTACCCTGGACCCGACGCAGGTGACGAACGACTTCTTCGACACCGACACCGACGTGGTCATCAGCGGGATCGATACCACCGAGGCGCTGGTCCGGGCCGGGCAGCGCGCAAAGGCGGGGGACAGGGTGTGGGCGATCCCTTACGACTTCGAGGGCGCCTGCGGGGAAGCGCCCGACGTCTGCCTGGGCGTGCCGTACTTCAACTGGGGCCCTGCCTACCTGAACGTCGCCCGGTCCGTCCAGGACGGCACCTTCGCTGCCGGATTCGAGTGGAACGGCCCCGACTGGACCGACATCAACAACCCGGACACTTCGGCCGTCGGGTTCGAGAGGGGTCCCGCCCTCTCGGCGGACGACGCGGCCACCCTGGACCAGTTCGTCACCGGGCTGGCCGACGGATCGATCAACCTGTACACGGGCCCGCTGAACTGGCAGGACGGCTCGGTGTTCCTCGGTGACGGCGAGGTCGCCACCGACCAGCAGATCTGGTACGCGAGCCAGCTCCTCGAGGGCATGAAGGGCGCCAGCTCTGCCGAGTGACCGCTCGATGAAGGCTTGGAGAGGGATGGGCCTTGCGCCAGTCCCTCTCCCACGCCGGTCCGGGCCTCCCCGGCGGCGCACTCGAGAAGCATGAGCCTCGAGCTTCGGGACATCCACAAGTCCTTCGGTCCGATCCGGGCGAACGATGGCGTGTCCCTGACCGTCGAGGCCGGGACGCTCCACGCCCTGTTGGGGGAAAACGGCGCCGGCAAGTCCACCCTGATGAAGATCGTGTCGGGGTTCATCAGCGCGGACTCGGGCGAGGTGATCCTCGACGGCCAGCGGCTCGACCTGGCCTCTCCCAAGGACGCCATCCGCGCCGGCATCGGCATGCTCCACCAGGATCCGCTGGTGTTCCTCCCGTTCACCGTGCTGGACAACTTCCTCCTGGGAGGCCCCGGGGGGGTGCGCGTCGATCGTCGCGCCGGGGCCGGCGACCTCCGGGAAACTGGCGAGCGGTTCGGCTTCGCCTTCGATCCCGACGCGCCCGTCCGCTCCCTCACCGTCGGCGAGCGTCAGCAGCTCGAGATCGTCCGGCTGCTGTGGCTCGGAGCCAGCGTGCTCATCCTTGACGAGCCGACCACCGGGATTTCGGCCACGCAGCGGGTGAAGCTGTTCGAGACCCTCCGTTCCCTCGCCGGGGAGGGGATGATCGTCATCTTCGTCTCCCACAAGCTCGAAGAGGTCGAGGAGCTCTGCGACCGGGTGACGGTCATGCGCCGGGGAAAGGCGGTCGGGGAGGCCGAGATGCCCTGCCCCACCGACCGCCTGGTCGAGATGATGTTCGGGAAGGTGCTGGTCGAGGCCGAGTCGGGGAAGGTCCAGGCCGGGGACGTGGTCCTTGAGCTCGACTCGGTGACGCTCCGCGAACGGGCCATCACCACCACCGACCTGTCGCTCTCCGTCCGGGCCGGCGAGGTGGTCGGCCTGGCGGGCCTCGAAGGTAGCGGCCAGCGCACGTTGCTTCGGGCCTGCGCCGGGCTCCTCGAGCCGGCCTCGGGCCGGGTGAGGATCGGGGGGCGCGACCTGACCGGGCGGGGCTATCGGGACTTCCTGGCGGCGGGCATGCACTACCTGCCGGCGGGGCGCCTGGAGGAGGGCCTGGTGGCCGGGCTCACCGTCGCCGAGCACCTCGCGCTGACGGGGGATGACCGGCGATTCTTCATCGACTGGGGTGAGGCCCGCCGGCTGGCGGCGGCCAGGATCAAGGACAACTTCATCGTGGGGGCGCCCGACTCTACGGCCGACGCCCTGTCCGGGGGGAACCAGCAACGGCTGTTGCTGGCGATGATGCCCCCCAACCTCCGACTGCTCCTGATGGAGCATCCCACCCGGGGCCTCGACATCGAGTCGGCCGACTGGGTGTGGACCCAACTGCTCCGGCGCCGGCACGGCGGGACCGCGATCGTCTTCGCCTCGGCCGATCTCGACGAGCTGCTCCGCTACAGCGACCGGATCCTGGTCTTCTTCGCCGGCGAGGTCCTGAGGATCCTCGACGCGCGTGAGACGACCGGGGAGGAGCTCGGCCACCTGATCGGCGGCAAGGAGCTCGTATGAACCCTCGCGGGCTGCTGGCAAGGAGCGGAGCCCTCCTCCTCCCGGTGGCGCTCGCCCTCGGCGTCGCCCTCCTGCTGCTGCAGCTCGCGGGCGCGCCGCCCCTCGACGCGATGCGCCTCCTGTGGGACGGCTCGGTGGGAAGCGCGGCCAAGGTCTCGGACACCCTCGCGGCCTGGGTCCCGCTGGCGCTGGCGGCCGCGGGCCTCGTGATCACCTTCGCCGCCGGGCTGTGGAACATCGGGGTCGAGGGCCAGATCGTCGTGGGGGCCATCGCGGCGACGTGGGTGGCCCGGGGGGCCCCTGGGCCCGCGGATGTGCTGGTCCCCCTGATCCTGGTCGCGGGCATCGCCGGCGGTACGCTGTGGGCGCTCCTCGCTGGCGTGCTCAAGACCCGCGGTAGGGTCAACGAGATCTTCGGCGGCCTGGGGCTGGACTTCGTCGCGTCGGGCCTGGCCATCTACCTCATCATCGGGCCGTGGAAGCGCGCGGGCATCGCCTCCACGAGCGGCACCGACCTGTTCCGGCCCGAGGCGTACCTCCCGACCGTTGGCGCGTCCCGGCTCCCCGCCCTGGCCGTCGGGCTCGCCGTCCTGGCGGTGATCCTCGTGTACGTCCTCATGCGGGGGACGCTCCTCGGGCTGCGCCTGAAGGCGGTGGGGAGGAACGCGCGGAGCGCCCACGTGATGGGGATCCCCACCGAGTGGTACACCTTGGGCGCCTTCGCCCTGTGCGGGGCGCTGGCCGGCCTGGCCGGCGCCATCCAGGCCACCGGCGTCTTCCACAAGCTGGTGCCGGCGGTGTCGGGAGGCTACGGGTTCCTCGGGATCCTGGTGGTGCTGCTGGCCGGGTTCCGGACCTCTTGGATCGCGCCCATCGCCCTGTTCTTCGCGGCCATCTCAGTGGGGAGCACCCAGCTCTCGCTACGGCTGGATCTCGACTCGTCCCTCGGCGGGGTCCTGCAGGGCGTCCTCGTGCTGTTCGTGATCCTGGCCGGGGGCTGGCGGCTCGAGCGCTCCCGCCGATCGCGGAGGGCGGCGGCCGCGGCGGAGGAAGCGTAGGAATGGGAGCGACCCTCAGCTCTATCGTGGCGGCCGCGAGCCCCCTGGTGTACGCGGCCATCGGCGAGACCATCGCCGAGAAGGCCGGCGTCGTGAACCTCTCGCTTGAGGGCAGCATCATGCTCTCCGCCATGACCGGCTTCGCCGTGGCCTTCGTCACGGGCCACGTGCTGATCGGCTTCCTCGCAGCGATCGTCGCCGGCATGCTTATCGCTGGCATCGTCGCCTTCGCCAGCATCGAGCTCCGCCTGAACCAGATCGCTGTGGGGTTCGTGCTCACGCTGCTCGCGATCGAGCTCAGCGGCTTCCTGGGCGACCCGTACGTAGGACAGCCGGGACAGCAAGTGCCACCCCTCCCGATCCCGCTCTTGTCGGACATCCCCTTCCTGGGGAAGGTGCTCTTCGATCACAACCTGTCCGTGTACGGCAGCTACCTCGCGATCGTCGGCGCGTACCTGTTCATCTTCAGGACCCGGCGCGGCCTGGAGCTGCAGGGGGTGGGCGAGCGGCCCGAGGCCGCCTTCGCCCGCGGCATCCCCGTGAACCGGCTCCGGTACCTGTACACGATCGTGGGCGGAGGGATGGCAGGGATCGCCGGGGCCGCCTTCTCCCTCGACCAGAAGCTGGGGTGGAGCGAAGGCCGGACCTCGAACTACGGCTGGATCGCGCTGGCGATCGTGATCTTCGGGGGCTGGCATCCCGTCAGGGTCGCGTTCGGGGCCTACCTATTCGGCGCGCTGCAGTGGACGGCGCTCAAGCTTCAACCGGTGTTCCCCAGCCTCTCGCAGATCTTCTCGCTCCTCCCGTTCGCCCTGATGATCTTTGCTCTGGTGCTGGTGTACCTGAGGCCGTTCCGCGAGCTGTCGGACCGCCATCCGGCGTGGCGAGGCCTCCTGACCGGCGACCCCCCGTCCGCCCTCGGAACGTCGTTCCACCGGGAGTGACGGCCGGCGACGGTCACGCGAAGCGGAGATAGTCGGCGAGGTCGAGCGGCGGGCGGGGGGGAGGCGGCCCGGCCGGCATCGGCCCGACGGCCACTGTCCCCAGCGCGAACCACTCGTCGTCCAGCCCGAGGACCGCCCGGGTCTCCTCCTGGCAGAACAGGGTGGAGGAGATCCAGCACGAGGCCAGCCCCAGGGCATGCAGGGCCAGCAGGAGGTTCTGGATGGCGGCGCCTCCCGACAGGAGGAACATCTCCCGCTCGGCGTGGCCCCGCTCGTCGTCGGGGTAGGGGTGGGCGCCGCGGAACCGGATCCACGGCACAATCAGCAGGGGCGCGGCCCCGAGCACGGCATCGCTTCGGGCGATTCGCCGGGCGATCACGTCGTCCGACGTCCCATCCCGGCGGAGGTCGTCCCGCCACGCTGCCGCCAGTGCGGCGAGCAGCGCCCGCCTCGCGGGGCCGCTCTCGAGCGCCGTGAACATCCAGGGGCGCGTGTGGTGGGGCGCCGGTGCGGTGCACGCCGCGCGCACCGCCTCCTCGATGGCCTCGCGGGGGACGGTGCCGGGACCGAATGCCCGGATGGTGCGCCGCGCCGAGATCGATAGGAGCGGCGACTCGCGGAACAGGTCCTCCTCCGCCGGGCGCACGATGTCGCTCGCCGTGCCCTCCGGCGCGTCGGCCGTCACGCCTCGGACGATCGCCGCGGGCACGCGGGCGGCCTTGGCCATCACCAGGCCGGTCGCCGCGGCCACCTCGTCGGCCAGGGCGACCACCGTTGCCTCCAGGGCCCGGCCGGCGTGATCCGGCGCGCCCCGCAGGTCGACCAGGGCCGGTAGCCCGGAGCATCCGATCGCCACGTTCACCACGCCCCGCCGCCAGGCCCGTCCGAACGTGTCGGTCACCACCACGCCGAGCGAGACCCCGAGCGCTTCCTCCAGCCCCTTGCGGATCCGCTCGGCCGAGCCGTCCGGGTCCTCCGGGAGCAGCGTGAGGAACCCCGGCGCGACGTTCGACGCGTCCACGCCGGCGTTCGCGCACACGAAGCCGTGCCGCGTCTCGGCAACCACCAGGTCGCCGCGGCGGGCCACGATCCGCCGGGCCTCGCGCTCCACCCACGCGGCGCGTCCCTCGCCCTCGTCCGGGACCACCCGGCCCTCGGCCTTCGACACGACCTTCTGGGTCACGGCCACGACGTCACCGTCGCGGGCGCCGAGCGCCGTCAGCTTGGGGGCGAGGACCGCCGCGAGGTCGTCGCCGGGGTGGACCTCGGGAAGGCCCTCGACGGGGAGGATCTCGACGCTCACCGCACCAGGTCCAACGCCACGCGGGCGAGGGCCTCGGCCCGCTCGTCGTCGGCCATGATCGTGTCGGTCACCGCCACGCGGACGCCGAGGTCCCGCTCGATGCGGGCGACGAGGTCCCGGTCCACCTGGTCGATCACCCATGCCCCGAGGAGGCCCCGGTAGCACTCCGCGGCCCCCAGTGCGGTCACCGCGAACCCCGCCGCCGGCATCAACTTGTCGGCCATGCCGGCGAGGGGCGCGCCGCCGACGATGGGAGAGACGCCGACCACCGCGTCCCGCCGGGCCGCGACGGCCTCTCGGATACCGGGCACGGCGAGGATCGGCCCGACCGACGCGATCGGATTGGATGGGCAGAACATGATGGCGTCCGCGCTGGCGATGGCCTCCAGCACGCCCGGGGCCGGGCGCGCCAGCTCCGCGCCCTCATACCGGATGCCCTTCACCTCGTCCCGGGCACCCCGCTTCACCCAATACTCCTGGAAGTGGAGGTCCTGCTCCTCGCCGCCGGACGCGACCGTAACGCGGGTCGTCACCGGATCGTTCGTCATCGGCAGGATCCGGGAGGCCACCCCGAACCGGGCCCCGATCCGGGCGGTGGCATCGGAGATCGTGGCCCCGGCGGCCAGCAGGTTCGTGCGGAAGAGGTGGGTGGCGAGGTCGAGGTCGCCCAAATTGAACCAGGCCTGCCCGGGGTGGAACGAGCGGAGCTCCTCGGTGGCCCGGAACGTCTCGTCGCGGCGCCCCCACCCCCGGTCCCGGTCCATGACGCCGCCAAGCCAGTAGGTGACGGAGTCGAGGTCGGGAGAGACGTGGAGCCCATGCATCGCGATGTCGTCGCCGGTGTTCACGACGACGGTCACGTCCTCCGGCGCGACGGCGCGGACCAGCCCTCGGAGGAACTTCCCGGCCCCGATCCCACCGGCCACCGCCGTCACTCGCATCACGGATAGCGTAGTAGGCTCGCTCGCGATGGCGGACGCGAACCCTCACCAGGTCCGTCGCGCCCTGGGCCGGGCGGAGGCCGGCAAGGCGATCTCGATCGACGAGGCCGAGGCGCTCATCGCCGCCAGGGGAGAGGACCTCGCGCGACTGATGGCCGTGGCCTCGCGCCTCCGCGAGCTCGGCCACGGCACGACCATCACCTACTCCCGCAAGGTCTTCATCCCGCTCACGATGCTGTGCCGCGATCACTGCCACTACTGCACGTTCGCCAAGCCCCCGGCCAAGCTCGACACGCCGTTCCTCACGCCGGAACAGGTCGTGGCCATCGCCGAGGCCGGCCGGAAGCTCGGATGCAAGGAGGCCCTGTTCACCCTGGGCGACCGGCCGGAGGACCGGTACGACGTGGCCCGGGCTTGGCTGGCCGAGCGGGGCTACCACTCCACGCTCGACTACGTCCGCGCCGCGGCCGTCAGGGTCATCGAGGAGACCGGCCTGCTCCCGCACCTCAACCCCGGCGTGATGAGCTGGGAGGAGATGGCACGGCTGAAGCACGTCAGCGCCTCGATGGGATTGATGCTCGAGACCTCGTCCGCCCGGCTGTCGGAGAAGGGCGGGGCCCATTTCGGCTCGCCCGACAAGGTTCCCTCCGTGCGACTCCGCACGATCGAGGACGCCGGGCGCCTGGCCGTGCCGTTCACGACCGGGATCCTGGTGGGGATCGGCGAGACCCTCCGGGAGCGCGCCGAGTCGCTGTTCGCCATCCGGGAGCTGCACCGGAGGTACGGGCACGTCCAGGAGATCATCGTCCAGAACTTCCGGGCCAAGTCCGGCACGGCCATGCAGGATGCGCCGGAGCCGGAGGACGAGGAGTTCCTGGCGGTCGTGGCCACGGCCCGGGTCGTGTTCGGGCCCCGGATGAGCGTGCAGGCCCCGCCGAACCTGTCCCACCCGGCCATGCAGCTCCGGCTCCTCGACGCCGGGATCAACGATTGGGGCGGTGTCTCGCCGCTCACCCCCGACCACGTGAACCCGGAGAAGCCCTGGCCGGCGCTCGACGTCCTGGCGGCTCGAACGGCCCGGCGCGGCCTGGTCCTTCGGGAACGACTCACGATCTATCCGGGATTCGCCTTCCGCCCCGACCCCTATCTCGCGGGGAAGATGCGGCGGCCGGTGGCCGAGCTGATGGGGGAGGACGGGCTGGCGGCCGAGGGGAAGGTCCCCGAGCCCGTGCCCTGGCAGGACCCCGACGTCCAGTGGAAGCCCCGGACTATCGACCTGGCCTTCGCCAAGGGCCCCGGTGCCGGGCTTCGGGAGGACGCGGAGGCCGTCTACGGCGACTTCGACCTCCTCGACAACGCGGTGACCAGGGCGTGGGCCAGCCGGGAGGTCGTGCCGGAGCGGATCGATGCGGACGTCCGCTCGGCCCTTGCCAAGGCCGAGCGGCACCGGTCCATCACCGACGGCGCGGCCCTGGCCCTGTTCCAAGCGGACGGGGCGGCCCTGGAGGCGCTGTGCAGTGTCGCCGACGGCCTCCGCAGGGAGGCCGTCGGCGATGAGGTCACCTACGTCGTCAACCGGAACATCAACTTCACCAACGTCTGCTACGTGGGGTGCCGGTTCTGCGCGTTCGCGCAACGGGAGGTGGATCCGGAGTCCTACACGCTGACGCTCGAGGAGGTCGCTGCCCGGACCCGGGAAGCGTGGGAGTGGGGGGCCACCGAGGTGTGCATGCAGGGCGGTATCCACCCCGATCTGCCCGGGGCCTTCTACTTCGACCTCCTCGACGCCGTGAGGGCGGCGGCTCCGGAGATCCACATCCACGCGTTCAGCCCCATGGAGATCCTGAACGGCGCCTCCAAGCTCGGCATCTCGTTCCGGGAGTTCCTGGAGGAATGCAAGCGGCACGGCCTGGGGACCATCCCCGGCACGGCGGCTGAGATCCTGGACGACGACGTGCGCTGGGCGCTCACGAAGGGGAAGCTCCCGGCCGACTCGTGGGAGGAGATCGTGAAGACGGCCCACGGTCTGGGCCTCCGGTCGTCCTCCACGATCATGTACGGGCACGTGGACGCGCCGCCGCATTGGGTTTTCCACATTCGACGGATCCGGAGGATCCAAGTGGAAACCGGGGGGTTCACGGAGTTCGTTCCGCTTTCGTTCGTGCAC
>DASWJF010000051.1:0-1613 GCA_036397275.1 Actinomycetota bacterium | reverse complement strand
ACGAGCCCCGTGACGGCCGGGTCCAGGAGGGACGCCCCGGCCGCGACCCGCAGGATCGCCTCGGCCAGGTCCTGGCCGGTGGTGTCCTTGAGCAGGTACCCGGACGCCCCGGCCAGTATCGAGGCCAGGACGGCGTCCTCGTCCGCGTACGACGTGAGCATGAGGACCTTCGTGTCGGGCAGGAGAGACCGGATCTCGCGACAGGCCTCGATGCCGTTCCCCCCGGGCATCCGGACGTCCATCACCACCACGTCCGGCCGCTTCTCCGCGGCCACCGAGACGGCCTCTGCGCCGGTCCCGACCGCCCCGAGGACGCTCAGGTCCTTCCGCCTCCCGAGCAGCGTCTGGAGCCCCACCCTGACCACCTCGTGGTCGTCCACGATGAGCACTGAGACGCCGCTCATCGGACCGCCTCGTTGGGACCCCCGAGGGGGACCCTGACCCGGACCGTGGTCCCCTCACCCGGCGCCGAACGCAAGGACAGCCGGCCCCGAGACCATCCGGCCCGTTCGCGCATGTCGCGCAGGCCGAGCCCATGCGGCGCCGTCCCCGGATCGAAGCCCCGTCCATCGTCTTCGACCGACACGGCGAGGGAGCCGCCGTCCGCGGCGGCGCGGATCGCCACGTGCGAAGCATCAGCGTGGCGGATCGAGTTCGCCAGGGCCTCCCGCACGATGTACAGGACGTTCGCCGCCGTGGCCGCGGGCAGGCGTACGTCGTCCACGGCCTCGAGGACGACGGCCGGGCCGCCCGACGGAGATTCGTCCACCAGCTGTTCGAGGGCCGGGCGAAGCTCCACCGACCGGTCCCCGTCCCGAAGGTCGTAGATGAACCCTCGGATCTCCCCGATGACCCCACGCAGCACGCCGTGCACCTCGCGCATCACGACGGCCGCTCGCTCCGGCTCCGCCGGCGCCAGCTCGGCAGCGTCCTCCACCCTGAGCCCGAGCGCATACAGCTCCTGGACGACCCCGTCGTGGAGGTCCATCCCGATCCGCACCCGCTCCCGGGTGGCCACGAGCTCCTGCACCTGCTCGAACAGGTGGGCGTTCTCCAGGGCGATGCCGGCCTGGGTCGCGAAGGTCTCCAGGGCCCGGCGGTCGGACTCCCTGAACGTTCCGCCCCGTGGGCCGCCGAGAACCAGCTCGCCCAGCCGTTCGCCCTTGACCACGATGGGGAGCGCGAGGGTCTGGGCGCCCGGGGGCGAGCTGCCGGACGCCACGGTCCTGGCCGGCTCGCGTTCGACCCGTACCGACGCGTACGACGCGCCGGCCACCGTGCGAGCAAGCTCCGCCACGCGTTCAAGGACCCGGTCCACGGAGAGGTCGGCCGTTACGGCGATGGCCGCCTCGTTCAACGCCACGAGCTGGTCGTGGAGCCGCTCGAGCAGGCGGAAGATGGCGAACGAGAACGCCACCACCGCGAGGAGGAGCACGACGCTCGACACGACGTGCTCGGTGAAGTGGGGGTCCCGCTCGCCCAACGCGGGCTGGATGACGAAGTGCCGAAGGAACTCGTAGCCGAACAGGCCGACGGCCGGGACGACGACGGCCAGGACCTTGATCCGCCGAAGGTGCACCGGCGACCTCCTTCCGGCTCATGGAACGGCTACC
>DASWJF010000050.1:0-18731 GCA_036397275.1 Actinomycetota bacterium | reverse complement strand
CTCGGCCTCGGTTGCCTGGACGTTCTTCGTGCCGACCGCGGTGAGCCCGATGCCGGCTCGGGCGATCTTCCCGTCGTCCATGGCGACGTGGATCGCTGCGGCCACCGTGGCGAAGTCTCCCACCTTCCGCTCGAGCTTCAGGTAGGTGCCGCCGGTCCGGCCGGCCGGCGCCGGCACCCGGACCTCGGTGACGAGCTCGTCGGGCTCCAGGGCGGTGGTGAAGATGTCCTGGAAGAAGTCCCCGATGGGGATCTCCCGCTCGCCTCGCGCGCTGCGCGCGACGACGGTCGCCCCAGTGGCAAGCATCACCGCCCCCCAGTCGCCGGCGGGATCCGCGTGCGCCAGTGAGCCGCACACCGTGCCGAGGTTCCGGACGATGGGATCGGCGATCTGCGGCGCCGCGGCGGCCAGGACGGGGAAGCGCGCGGACACGAGCTCCGAGGTGGCCACCTGGTTGTGGCGGACCAGGGCCCCGATCCGAAGGGCGCCGCCATCCTCGGCGATGCCGTCGAGGCCGGGGACCCGGTTCACGTCCACGAGATGCGCCGGCGCGGCGAATCGGAACTTCAGGAGAGGGATGAGGCTCTGCCCTCCGGCCAGGACCTTGGCCTCCCCCAGCGAGGACAACAGCTGGAGGGCCTCATCGAGGGAGCTGGGCCGGTGGTACTCGAAGGGTGCTGGCAGCATCTGGACCTCCCTCAGGGCTACGGACGGCGGCGACCTGGGGATTATGACCCCGCGCTATCTTCGAAGGGAAATGGCCACCTCCACTCCAACCCCCACCCAATCGTCGAACCGGGGGTTCTGGCTGGTCGTCGGGCCCCTCGCGGCGGCGAGCGCCGTGCTGGTGGCGCTCATCTTCCTGAACCGGCCGTCCGCCGAGCGCGCCTCGGAGTTCACCGCCCGGGACAACCTGCGGACCGCGCTCGTCGCGGCGGAGGCTGTCCGGGAGGAGGAGGGGACGTTCGCGGCGGCCACCGCCCTCCAACTCCGGGGTGTGGAGACCGACCTGCTGTTCATCGATCCCGATCAGGCCTCCAACAACTCCGAGGTCATCAGCGTGTTCGCCTCCGGCTCGGTGTGGGCGGCCGCCGCCCGGGCCGAGACCGGCGCCTGCTTCTGGGTACGGGCTCGGCCGGACCGCCCCACGGCCTTCGGGACCGGCACCGATTGCAGCGGCGAGGCGGCGAGCACGGGACCGGCCGGACCCGAAGGCTGGCCCTCGCCCTGAACCGGGTCCGGAGCGGCCGCCCGGCCGCCAGCCCGCCCGGCTCCCCGCCGGGCGCCCGGGGCCCGCGCCGATTTCCCGCTTGACGGCCGACCGGACTACTATCCGAATCCTCACCGACTCCAGCGAAAGGGGGAGGCCTGTGACGCACGTCGAGGTCACCGTCAACGGGGTCAAGCGGGAGGCCGACGTCGAGCCCCGCACGCTCCTCGTCTATTTCCTCCGGGAGAACCTCGGGCTCACCGGTACGAACGTCGGATGCGACACGTCGTCCTGCGGGGCGTGCACCACGCTCCTCGACGGGGAGTCCGTGAAGTCCTGCACCGTCCTCGCAGTCCAGGCCGACGGGCGGGAGGTCACCACCATCGAGGGACTCGCGTCCGACGGGCAGTTCCACCCGATCCAAGAGGCCTTCCACCGCAACCATGGGCTCCAATGCGGGTATTGCACGCCCGGGATGATCATGGCCGCGGTGAGCTACCTGAAGGAGAACCCCACCCCCACGGAGGAGGAGGTCCGGGAGTCCCTGGAGGGCAACCTGTGCCGGTGCACCGGCTACCAGAACATCGTGAAGTCGATCCTCGACGCCGCCGGGCAGCTGAGCGGCGCGAAGGTGTAGGGGGCGATCGAGATGGCCAAGACCGAAGAGCGGTACATCGGAGCCCCCGTCCTCCGCAAAGAGGACCCGGAGCTCGTCACGGGCCAGGCCAGGTTCGTGGACGACATGACCCTTCCGGGCATGCTGTGGATGAACGTCGTGCGCCCGCCCTACGCGCACGCCCGCATCAGGAAGGTGGACGTCTCGAGGGCGTCCTCGATGCCGGGCGTCGTCGCGGCCTTCACGGCGGCGGACCTCCAGGGCGAGTGGGGCGCCTCGCTGCCCTACGTGTGGCCGCTCGGCGACGACCAGCACATCCCCAACCACTACCCGCTGACGACCGACAAGGTGCGGTACCTCGGCGACGGGATCGCCGTCGTCGTCGCCGAGACCCGGGGGGAGGCGAAGGACGCCGCCGAGGCCGTCGACTACGAACTGGAGCCGCTGCCGGCGGTGACGGACCCCCGGGAAGCGATCAAGGAGGGTGCGCCCCTCGTCCACGAGGAGTTCGGGACGAACGTGGGCGGCCACTGGAGCCACGGCGGCACCGGCGACCAGAGCATCTTCGACACGGCGCCGGTGATCGTGAAGGAGGAGTACTGGCAGCCCCGGGTGATCCCGAACGCGATCGAGCCGCGGGCGTGCCTCGCGATGCCGGTGCCGGCGCAGGGTGAGTACACCCTCTGGACCGCCACGCAGATCCCACACGTGGCCAGGGTCACGCTGTCGGGGGTGTGCGGCATCCCCGAGTCGAAGCTCCGCATCATCGCCCCGGATGTGGGCGGCGGCTTCGGCTCCAAGCTGAACATCTACGCCGAGGAGGCGCTCACGCTCGTCCTGGCGAAGAGGCTCGGGCGCCCGGTGAAGTGGACGGAAGAGCGGAGCGAGAACTACCTCGCCACGATCCACGGCCGTGGCGTGCTGCATGAGGTGACCCTGGCCGCCACGGAGGAGGGGAAGCTCCTCGGGGTGAGGTACGTCGAGATCGCGGACTGCGGCGCCTACTACCAGCTGCTCACGCCGGCCATCCCCGAGCTCGGCGGCTGGGTCTACATGGGGCCGTATGACGTCGGCGCGTACTGGTTCGAGTACGACGCGGTCTTCACGAACGCGACGCCGACCGACGCGTACAGGGGCGCCGGGCGTCCCGAGGCGACGTACGTGCTCGAGCGGGCCATGGACGCCCTGGCCAGGCGGCTCGGGAAGGACCCGGTCGAGGTGCGCCGGATCAGCCTGCACCCGCCCTTCACCGAGGCCACGACGTTCGCGAGCGGCCTGAAGGTGGATTCGGGGAACTTCGAGCCGACGCTCGACCGGGCCCTCGAGCTCGCCGAGTACGACCAGTTCCGGAAGGAGCAGGCGGCGCGGCGCGAGTCGGGAGAGGTCCGGCAGATCGGGATCGGCGTCACCACCTACATCGAGATGTGCGGCCTCGCGCCGTCCAGGATCCTGGGCGCCGTCAAGTATGCGGCGGGCGGGTGGGATGCCGCCACGATCCAGTGCCTTCCGACGGGCAAGGTGGTCGTGAAGACCGGAACGTCGCCCCACGGCCAGGGCCACGAGACGAGCTGGTCCCAGATCGTGGCCGACGGGCTGGGCATCCACCCCGACGACATAGAGGTGCTCCACGGGGACACCGCGGTCTCGCCGCTCGGGATGGACACGTACGGGTCGCGGTCCGTGTCGGTGGGGGGCGTCGCGCTCCACTTCGCCGTCGAGAAGATCAAGGACAAGGCCAGGAACATCGCGGCGCACGAGCTCGAGGTCTCCGAGGACGACATCGAGTGGTCCGCCGGCGCGTTCCGGGTGAAGGGCGCGCCGGAGAAGGCGAAGACGATCCCCGAGATGGCGTTCTCCGCGTGGCACGCCCACGACCTGCCGGACGGCACCGAGCCGAACCTCGAGGCGACCGCCGTCTACGACCCGCCGAACTTCACGTGGCCGGCGGGGACCCACGTGTGCGTCGTGGAAGTCGATACGGAGACCGGCAAGACCGACATCGTGCGCTATGTCGCGGTCGACGACGTGGGGACGATCATCAACCCGATGATCGTCGAAGGGCAGGTGCATGGGGGTGTGGCCCAGGGGATCGCCGAGGCGCTGTACGAAGAGGCGCTGTACGACGCCCAGGGCAACCTGCTCACGGCGAACATGACCACGTATGCGGTCCCCTCTGCGGCGGAGATGCCGTCGTTCATCGTCGACAACACGCAGACCCCCTCGTCGACGAACCCGCTCGGCGTGAAGGGGGTTGGGGAGACCGGGACGATCGCCTCTCCCCCGACGGTGGTCAACGCGGTCGTGGACGCGCTCTCGCACCTCGGCGTCACCGACATCGGGAAGCCGGCGACGTCGGAGCGGGTGTGGAAGGCCATCCAGCGAGCGAAGGGAGGTGCGGCATGATCCCGGCGCCGTTCGAGTACGCGCGGGCCGAGTCGGTGGACCAGGCCATCGACCTTCTCTCGAGAAGCGAGGACGCGAAGGTCATCGCCGGGGGCCACTCGCTCCTGCCGTTGATGCGGCTCCGCCTGGCCCGCCCGGCGATGCTCGTCGACATCTCTCGGATCGGCGACCTCCGCTCCATCCGGGAGGACGGCGACCGCATCGCGATCGGCGCGCTGGCCCGCCACCACGACGTGGCGAACAGCGAGGTGATCCAGAAGGCCTGCCCGATCGTCTCGTACGCGGCGAGCCTGATCGGTGACCCCCAGGTCCGCCACGTCGGCACGATCGGCGGGTCGTGCGCCCACGCGGACCCGGCTTCGGACATGCCGACGGTGCTGCTGGCCCTGGGGGCCGAGCTGGTGGTCCGGGGGCCGAAGGGGAAGTCTCGGACGGTGAAGGCGGCCGACTTCTTCAAGGGCCTGTTCGAACCGGACCTCGCGGCGAACGAGGTCCTGACGGAGATCCGGGTGCCGAAGACGGCCGGGCGGGGGTGGAGCTACCTCAAGTTCCACCGCCGGGCCCAGGACTGGGCCCTGGTCGGCGTGGCCGCCCTGGCCGGGAACGGCACCGGGCCCGCGGTGGCCCTCACGAACATGGGGGAGAGGCCGCTTCGAGCGACGGGTGTCGAGGAGGCTCTGGCGGGCGGGGCTGACCCGGCCACCGCGGCTCAGCGGGCCGACGAGGGAACCAGCCCGCCGTCGGACCCGTTCGGGAGCGCCGAGTACCGCAAGGAGCTGTCCAAGGTGCTCGTGCGCCGGGCCCTCGAGGAGGCCATGACCCGGTAGTGCGTCGAGGTCTGGTGCCCGCAGAAGGGGGAGGTTGATGCATGCGCGACTGACAGTCGTAACTGGCCCGGTCGAGCGGGCGAAGGAGGCCCGGCAGGCGATCGCGGAGCAGGTCGTGCCCAGGGCGAGGGACATCCCCGGGTTGAGGAACGCCTACTGGATGGCGGACGAGGCCGCCGGCAAGGTCGTGGCGCTCACGCTCTTCGAAACCGAGGCCGACCTCGTGGCCAGCCGGGACGCTGTGACCAAGATCCGCGAGGAGTCGGTCAAGAGCATGGGCGGGACGGTCCAGTCGGTCGAGGAGTTCGAGGTCATCGCCCAGGTCTGAGGATCCGGCCCCATCTGAGACGGGAGGGGCCGGAGCATCCGGCCCCTCCTCTGTGGGCGACCTCTTTGACGTTCGGGCCCTCGTCTGGGTAGATGGAGGCATGCTGTCGGAGGCGAGGCCACTCACCTTCGAGCGGTGGTTCGACGAGAGCGGCTGGACGGTCATCACCATCCTGGTCGTCGCGGTCGTCATGACGATCGTGACCCGGCTGCTGGTCCGGCGGTTCCGCCGCAAGCTGGAGGGGTCGCCCAGCCTAACCCAGGAGCTGAACCTCCAGCGGGCGGCCACCATCACCCACGCCCTGTCCACGGCCGTGGTCGTGCTGATCTGGACGATCGCCTTCCTGCTCCTGCTCGGCACGCTCCACGTGAACCTGGCTCCCTTCCTGGCCAGCGCGGGCGTGGCCGGCGTGGCCCTGGGGTTCGGAGCCCAAAGCGTCGTCCGCGACACCCTCTCCGGCTTCTTCATCCTGCTGGAGAACCAGTTCGGGGTGGGCGACGTGATCGACGTTCAGACCACGGCCGCCCCGGTGGGCGGCAAGGTGGAGTCGCTCACCCTTCGCGTGACCACGCTTCGGGCGTTCGACGGGACCCTCCACGTCGTGCCGAACGGGAACATCCAGGTGGTCTCGAACAAGTCCCGCGGATGGGCCCGGGCAATCGTGGACGTGCGGGTGGCCTACGGCGAGGACGTGGACGCGGTCCGGGTGATCCTCGAGGAGCTGTTCGAGGAGATCCGGCAGGACCCGGTGCTCGCGGATTGGATCATGGAGGGGCCGAGCATCCTCGGCGTGGAGAGCCTGGCCGACTACGCGCTCGTGGTTCGCCTGGTGGCGGACGTCCGGCCGTCCAAGCGATGGGACGCCGAGCGCCGTCTCCGGGAGCGGATCACCCGGCGCCTGACGGACCGCGGGGTCCGCGTCCCGCTCCCGCCGACCATGGCGACCCGGCCGGGCGACACCCCCGGCCCGGTCCGCTAGCCCGTCCCCCTCCGGGAGCGGCTACGCTGGAGCGGTCATGACCCGGCTGCCCTACGACTCGGTCGAGGAGCTCCAGGAAGAGCTGCGCGGCCAGCACTACCTGGCCGACCGAGGCCTGGCCACCGCCATCTACCTCGCCTTATCTCTCGACAAGCCGCTCCTGTTGGAGGGAGAGGCCGGTGTGGGCAAGACCGAGGTGGGGAAGGTGCTCGCGTCGCTCCTCGGCCGGGAGCTGATCCGGCTCCAGTGCTACGAGGGCATCGACGCGTCTCAGGCCCTGTACGAGTGGAACTACTCGCGCCAGCTGATCGCCGTCCGGGCCATGCAGGACGTGACCGCCGAGACCCACGTGGAGGACCTGTTCGGGCCGGAGTACCTGGTGGAGCGGCCCTTGCTCGCCGCGATCAGGTCCGGTTCGAAGGCGGTGCTGCTGGTCGACGAGCTGGACCGGGCCGACGACGAGTTCGAGGCCTTCCTCCTCGAGGTCTTCTCGGAGTTCGCGGTTACGATCCCGGAGATCGGGCGGATCGCCGCCGATGAGCCTCCTGCCGTGGTGGTCACGTCGAACCGCACGCGGGAGCTGCACGACGCTCTGAAGCGGCGGTGCCTGTACCACTGGATCGACCACCCGTCGCTGGAGCGGGAGGTCGAGATCGTGCGGACCAGGGCCCCCGAGGTCTCCGAGACCATCGCCCGCGACGTCGCCGGCGCGGTGGCCCGCCTGCGTTCGCTCGAGATCGCGAAGCGCCCGGGGGTCGCGGAGACCATCGACTGGGCGAACGCCCTCTCGTTCCTGGGTGTCGACCACCTGGACGAGGACACGGCGAAGGCGACGCTCGGCGCCGTCCTGAAGGACCACGAGGACCAGGAGCTCGCCGTGTCGAACATCGCCGAAGTGGTCGGCGATGTCGACGCCTGAGGAAGTCGCACTCGAGCGCCTGATCGGCTTCGGGCGCGAGCTCCGGCGGCGCGGTCTCCCGGTGGGCACGGGGCGGATCGTGACGTTCTGTCGCGCGGCCGCAGCGCTCAGCCCGCTCGACCGAGACGACCTGTACTGGGCGGCCCGAGCGGCGCTGATCTCCCGCCCCGAGGACCTCGAGGCCTTCGACCTCGCCTTCGACGACTACTTCCGGACGGGTGTGGGGCTTCCGCCCATCGCGCAGATGGTCCTGCCGAAGACGCCGGTCCCGGCCGCCACGGGCGAGCCGTCGGGAGAGGTCGTGGTCGAGGGGGGGCTGGTGGCCGCGCAGTGGCATGCAGCCGGCGAGGACGAGGAGGCGGAGGGCGAGGCCGCCATCCGAATCGTGGCCAGCGCCGTGGAGGTCCTCCGCGACAAGTCCTTCGCGGACCTCTCGGAGGAGGAGCGGCTTCGGGTGGCGCACCTGATCCGCCGGCTCGCCGTCACCGTGCCGGTCCGCAGGACCCGGCGCCTGCGGACGGCCCCGGCCGGTCCCCGGTTCGACGTGCGGCGGACGCTTCGGAAGTCACTCCGGACGGAGGGCGAGCCGTTCCACCGGGCCTGGCGCGCCCGGCGCAGCAGAGCTCGGCCGCTCGTGCTGATCCTCGACGTCTCGGGCTCCATGGCGCCGTACGCACGTGCGCTGATGCAGTTCGCGTTCGCGGCGATGGCCGCGGGGCGAAGGGTCGAGGTGTTCTGTTTCGGCACGCGGCTCACCCGGGTCACCCGGACGCTGCGCTCGAAGGACCCTGACCGCGCGCTGCACGAGGTTGGGAAGCGGGTGGCCGACTGGGAGGGCGGGACCAGGATCGGCGCATCGCTGAAGGAGCTGCTCGACGAATGGAGCCAGCGGGCGGCGCTCCGCGGCTCGGTGGCGGTCATCTGCTCCGACGGGTTGGAGCGGGGGGAGCCGGAGTTGCTCCGCCACCAGATGGCGCGGCTCCGCCGGCTGGCGCACAAGGTCGTGTGGGTGAACCCGCTGAAGGGGAGCCCGCGGTACGAGCCGCTGGCGCGGGGGATGGCGGCCGCACTGCCATCGATCGACGTGTTCCTCCCCGGCCACAACCTGGAGAGCCTGGAGGAGCTGTCGCGAGTCCTCGCCGGCTGACGCTGGCATAGGATTCGGCCCGTGGAGACGCCGGAGCGGCCAGGGCGGGTTCGGCGGATGGGGCGGCTCACGGAGCCGACCGCGGAAGGGCTCACCTACGGCGAGTACCTGAAGGTCCCCGAGCTCCTCTCGCTCCAGCAGCTCCGCTCGGACCCACCGGTCCACGACGAGCACCTGTTCATCGTGGTCCACCAGGCGTACGAGCTGTGGTTCAAGCAGGTGCTGGTCGAGCTGGAGTCGATCCGGGACCGGATGCTCGCGAACGACCCGGACCGGGCCAGGCACTACCTCACGCGGGTTCACGCCATCGAGCGCGTGCTGATCGAGCACATCGAGGTGCTCCAGACCATGACCCCTCAGGACTTCCTGCAGTTCCGGACGCTCCTCGCGCCGGCGTCCGGGTTCCAGTCGGCCCAGTTCCGGGAGGTCGAGTTCGTCTCCGGGCTGAAGGACCGGCGGTACCTGGACGACCTGGCCGCCTCGCCGGAGGAGCGGGCCCGGCTGGAGCGGCGCCTCGCCGAGCCCACCCTGTGGGACGCGTTCTGCGCGATGCTCGAATCGAACGGCCTGCCCATGCCGGCCGGCGATGACGAAGTCCGCCGGGACAGCTTGCGCCGCATGGCCCGCGAGCCCTCGCACGCCCCGCTGTTCGCCGCCTCCGAGGGGCTGCTCGACCACGACGAGGCCGTCGCCATCTGGCGGAACAACCACGTCCTCATGGTCGAGCGGGAGATCGGGAGCAAGCGGGGGACCGGAGGCTCGAGCGGCGTCTCGTATCTCCGGACGACCCTGGGCAAGCGGTTCTTCCCGGAGCTCTGGGACCTCCGAAGCTACCTCTAGCCGGGCCGCCGGCCCCCGCTGCTACGAGCCTGTTACTTCCACTCCCAGGCCTTGCTGGTCGTCCTCCCCTCCTCGTCGGCCTCGTACTCGAACACGACCGCCATGGTGTTGAGATGCGCGAGCTTCGGCGAGGTCGTGTGGTAGTAGATGGCTCCCCAGAAGCTGGCGCCCAACCCCTTTCCCGTCGGCCGGCCCACGCCGCTTCCTCTCCAGGTCAGGACGTCCCCGTCGATGGTCATGCTGACGCCCTCGCCCTCGCCGTAGAGCGTGCCGTCGGGACGCAGCTCCGACCAATACGTGACGACATCGCTGGTGTCGATCCCCTGGATCTTGCCCTGGGCTTGGAAGGACAGTTCTACCTTGGGCGGGTCTGTGGACAGGACCTTCGTCCCGGTGATCTGCCATGGGCCTCGCCGATCTGGTCGCCCAGCATCTGTATCCCCCTTTCCTGGACAGGCGCAAGACAGCGCCAGACACTCTAGAGGCGTCGACGTGAAGCACCCAGCGCTCGATGCCAGCGACCACCCCCCCGACGCGGGCTCCAGCTTCGACGGAATCGAGTACGAAACCGCGTCCCCCGCGGTCAAGATGTATGGGAGGGCAACACACTCGCTCCCGGACTGGGGCGTCGGATACAGTCGCGGAGGCGCCACGGAAGGGAGGGACGCCCATGGTCCACCGGAGCCCGTACCCGGACGTCGAGATCCCGAACGTCTCGCTCCCGGCCTTCGTCCTGGAACGCGCGGCCGACCTCGGCGACAAGCCCGCTCTGATCGACGGCCCCACCGGACGCACCATCACCTACGCGCAGCTCGCCGCCGGCGTCCGCCGCGCCGCGGCCGGGCTCGCGGCCCGCGGGCTCGGCAGGGGTGACGTGGTCGCGCTGTTCTCCCCCAACGTCCCCGAGTACGCGGTGGCGTTCCACGGAGTCGCGACGGCCGGCGGCGTGAACACGACGATCAACTCGCTGGCCACGGAGCAGGACGTGGCCAACCAACTTCACGATTCGGGAGCGCGGTTCGTGATCACGGTGCCCCCCTTCCTGGACCGGGCGCTTCCGGCCGCGGACAAGGTGGGGATCGAAGAGGTCTTCGTGTTCGGGGAGGCCGAAGGGGCGACGCCGTTCACCGAGCTCCTTGAGGCCGACGCCTCCCCGCCGGAGGTGCCCATCGACCCGGCGAACGACCTTGTCGCCCTGCCCTACTCGAGCGGCACCACCGGCCTGCCGAAGGGCGTGATGCTCACGCACCGGAACCTGGTCGCCAACATCTGCCAGACCGAGGTGCTCCAGCGGGTGCGGGAGGACGAGACCCTGATCGGCGTGCTTCCGTTCTTCCACATCTACGGGATGACGGTGGTCATGAACCTGGCTCTCTATCGGGGGGCCGCCGTTGTCTCCATGCCGAGGTTCGACCTCGAGCAGTTCCTGGGCATCATGCGGGACCACCGCGTCACGCGCGCCTACCTGGTGCCGCCCATCGTGCTGGCCCTGGCCAAGCACCCCGCCGTCGACGGCTACGACCTGTCCGGCCTCGAGGTGATCATGTCCGGCGCGGCGCCGCTCGACGCCACTCTGGCCGAGGCCTGCGCGAAACGGCTGGGGTGCAACGTCATCCAGGGCTACGGGCTCACGGAGTCCAGCCCGGTCACGCACGTGAACTCCGACCGGCCGGGCGAGGCGCGGTCGGGTTCGATCGGCCAGATCCTGCCGAGCACCGAGGCCGTGGTGGTGAGCTGGGCGACCGGGGAGGAGCTCGGCCCGGGCGAGGACGGCGAGATCTGCATCCGCGGGCCCCAGGTGATGCGGGGCTACCTGAACAACCCCACGGCCACGGCGAACGCGATCGACGACAAGGGGTGGCTGCACACCGGCGACATCGGCCACGCCGACGAGGACGGGTTCTTCTTCATCGTCGATCGGCTGAAGGAGCTCATCAAGTACAAGGGCTACCAGGTGCCGCCGGCGGAGCTGGAGGCCGTCCTCATCGCCCACCCGGCCGTGGCTGACGCCGCCGTGATCCCCAGTCCCGACGAGGAGGGCGGGGAGGTCCCAAAGGCCTTCGTCGTGCTGAAGGGCAAGGCCACCGCCGAGGAGCTCATGGCCTTCGTCGCGGAGCGGGTGGCTCCGTACAAGCGGATCCGAAAGCTCGAGTTCATCGAGGAGATCCCCAAGTCGCTCTCGGGCAAGATCCTCCGGCGGGTGCTGGTGGAGCGGGAGCGCGCGTCCGCATAGTGGCCCCCCCGTAGCACGGCCCGGGATTGACCCGACCGCCCGAGGAGGAGTAGACCGCTGCTATACACGGAAGGGAGGTGGTCCATGGCCAAGGACCTCACGATCAGCTTGGAGGACCGGCCGGGGACGCTGGCGGACCTCGGTGAGGCGCTGGGGAAGGCCGGTGTCAACATCGAGGGGATCTGCGGGATCGGCGTCGAAGGCCGCGGCATCACCCACGTCCTGGTGGAGGACGCCGCGAAGGCCCGCCAATCCCTCGAGGGGGCCGGGATCAAGGTCGAGGGCGAGGCCGACGCGATCGTGGCCGACATGTCCAAGGATGCTGGCAAGCCGGGAGCCCTCGGCAAGGCCGCGCGGGCGATTGCGAACGCGGGGGTCAACGTCCAGGTCCTGTACGTCGCGACCCACGACCGCGGCGTGATCGTGACGAGCGACAACGCGAAGGCGCGCAAGGCGCTCGGCATGTAGCGGCCGGTCCTCGACGGAGAGCGAAGGCGGCCCTCCGGGGCCGCCTTCGCTATCCGTCCCCGTCCTGGGACGCGTAAGCCCGGTCCAGGATCTCGACCGGGTGCACCACCTCGACCTCCGTGCCGAGAGCGTGGAGGCCGGCCGCGATCTGCATCGTGCAGCCCGGGTTGGCCGACGCCACGACGGTCGCGCCGGTGGACGCGATGGCCTCGGCCTTCTGCCGCATCAGCTCGTCCGACATCTCGGGCTCCAGCACGTTGTAGAGTCCGGCCGCTCCGCAGCACCGGTCCCCGTTCGGGATCTCGGCGATGTCCAGGTCCGGGATCTTCCGGAGCACCGACCGGGGCTGCTCTTGGATCCGCTGTGCGCGGAGCGCATGGCAGGCGTCGTGGTACGCCACTCGGGCCCTTGCCCCGGGCCACGGCCCGTGGGCGGGAGCTTCGATGCCGTGCTCTGCAAGGAACTCCATCAGGTCGCGGACCCTGGCCGAGAACGCCTCGGCCTCCTCGCCTTTCAGGAGGTCGCCGTATTCCTTCATGTGCGCGCCGCACCCCGCAGCGTTCACCACGATCCAATCGGCCCGCCTGAGCGCCTTGAGGTTCTTTCGGACGAGCTTCCCCGCCGACTTCAGCCGCCCGTTGTGGGCCTGGAGCGCGCCGCAGCACCGCTGCCGGCGGGGGGCCACCACGCGCCAGCCGTTGCGGGCCAGCACCCGGGCGGTGGCGCGGTTCGCCGAGCGGTACCACTGGTCCTGCACGCAGCCGATGAGGATGGCCACCGTCCCTTTCGCCTCTCCTTGTGGCTCGAGGACCCTGGGGACGCGGGGCCCTGGCGCGCCGTACGGGATGAACCGGCGGACCCGCCGGCGGAGGAACGGGCGCGCGAAGGGCGTGAGGAGCCGGGCCGTCGAGAGCAGCCACCGCCGCCGGAGGGCCACGCTCAGGCCGAACCACCGGACGAACCGGGCGCCGCGGCCGCGGAGCGGCTCGATCTGGACCCTGGCTTGCTCCATCATCCGGCCGAACGGCACGTGCGAAGGACACACGTCCTCGCACGCGCGGCACTCCAGACAGAGATCCATGAACCGGGCGAAGGTCTGATCCACCTCCGCCCGGCCTTCGGCCACCGCGCGCATCGCGGCGATTCGGCCCCGGGGGGACGCCGATTCCTCCCCGGTCAGCCGGTAGGTGGGACAGTGGGGCAGGCACAGGCCGCAGGCGACGCAGGTGGCGATGTCGTCGTCGGAGGGGGCATCCCCCGGCCGCCAGTTCGGCGCGAGCCCGATGGGCCCGATAAACCGAGCTCCCTCCGGCATCTCGGCGCCGAGCGAGAGCGCGCTCGGCTCGTCCGAGTGGACCGCCATCAGATCCCTCCCCAGAACCGGCCGGGGGCCAGCACGCCGGCCGGATCGAAGGCGGCCTTCAGGCGGCGGTGGATGTCGAGCCCGGGCGGCGAGTCGCCCCCCAGCCCTCCGGCGCCTTTGATCACCGGGGCGATGCCGCCCAGCACCCCCGCTCGCGCTCTCAGCCGGTCGAGCTCGCCGTCCGGCGAGCCCTCCGGCGAGCCCAGGCCGATCCACGCGAGGCCCACCCCGACCAGCGCGCCCCACCGGTCCAGGGGCGGCCCCAGCAGCTCCCGAAGGCGCGATGGAGCGACCGCGGCCTCCGCCACGACGGGCCGCTCCTCCCACGGTCTGGCCACCGGGAACGGCCCGTCGTCGGCGACGTCCAGCGTATCGGCCACGCTTCGGCCCGCCTCGGTCTGCCCGTCCACCTCCTCGGGCCACCCCTCCAGGCGAAGCTCCACCACCTGGGGCGTGGCCAGGACGGCGGCGGGGTTGGGCACGGCCTCCAGCACCCGCAGGGCGGCCTCCAGCCCACCGGGGATGCGAACGGTCCGTCGGGCCGACGGGCGGGGACGGACCTTCAGCGCGACCTGCACGATCACGCCGAGGGTCCCCAGCGAGCCGGTCATGAGCTTGTGGACGTCGTAGCCGGCCACGCTCTTCACCGTTCGGGCCCCGCTCTTCACCAGCCGCCCGTCGCCGGTCACGACCTCCATCTCGATCACGGTATCGCGGACCGGCCCGACCTTGAGCCGCCGGGGCGAGTTGGCCGCCGCGGCGATCACCCCACCCACCGTGGCCTCCGGAGGCGCGTCCGAGGGCCATTCCTGCCCCCCCTCGGCCAGGATCCGGTCGAGCTCGCCGACCCGCATCCCGGCCTCGGCCACCGCGATCATCTCGGCCGGCTCGTAGGACACCAGCCCGTCGAGCTGCGTCGTCCACAACTCGGCGTCCACGTCGGACGGGTTGCCCTTGTCCGCGTGGGTCCGGCCGCCCACCACGAGGATCCGCTGGCGGTCCGCCGTGGCCATCGCCATGACGTCGGCGACCTCGAACCTGTCCATGGGGTGGGTCAGATCCACGATCCCTCCGGGAGGTTCGCCGCGGCCTCGGCCGCGTCCGTCCCCCGGGCCACGGCGAAGTCGCCGCACCGCGCGCCCGCGGGAAGCACCTTGTGCGGGTTCATCATGCCCTCGGGGTCGAACGCCGCGCGGACGCAGGCCTGCGCGGCGAGGTCCTCCTCCGAGAACACCAGCGGCATGAAGTCCCGCTTCTCCAGGCCGATGCCGTGCTCGCCGGTGAGCGAGCCGCCGGCCTCCACGCACAGCCGCACGATCTCCTCGCTCGCCGCCAGCACCCGTTCCAGCGTTCCCGGGATACGCCGGTCGAACGAGAGCAGCGGGTGAAGGTTCCCGTCGCCGGCGTGGAAGACGTTCGTGACGATGAGCTCGTGGCGCTTCGCGATGTCGTACACGCCGGCCAGCACCTCGACGAGCTTGGAGCGGGGCACCACGCAGTCGTGGAGGTGGTAGTGGGGCGCGATCTGTGCCACGGCCCCGAACGCGCTCTTGCGTCCCTTCCACAGCAGAGCCCGTTCGGCGTCGTCCTTCGCCACCCGGATCGACCGGACGTTGTTCTTGCGGGCGGCGTCCTCCACGGCTCGGGCCTGGGCCTCGACGGCGGCCGGCACGCCGTCCACCTCGACGATGAGGATGGCGGCGGCGTCGGTGGGGTAGCCGGCGTGGGCGAAGCTCTCGGCGGCCACGATGATGCCGTGATCCATCATCTCCACGGCGGCCGGGACGACGCCGGAGGCGATGATGGCGGACACTGTTGCGGCGCAGTCCTCGACGGTCTCGAAGTCGAGGAGCATCGTCCGCACCGCCGGCGGGAGCGGCGTGATGCGCACGCACGCCCCCGCCACGATGCCGAGCGTCCCCTCGGAGCCGACGACGATGCCTCGGAGGTCGTAGCCGGTCGTCTCGGGCGCCTCGGAGCCGAACCGGACGACGGCCCCGTCGGGGAGGACGATGTCCACCGCCAGCACGTGGTTCGACGTCACGCCGTAGGCCAGGCAATGAGGCCCGCCCGCGTTCGTGTTCACGTTGCCCCCGATGGAGCAGGTCTGCTCCGAAGAGGGGTCGGGCGCGTAGGTGAACCCCTTCGGCGCCAGCGCATTCGTGAGGTCCAGGTTGAGCACGCCCGGCTCCACCCACGCGAGACGGTCCTGCGGACGGATCTCCAGGATCCGGTTCATCTTGGCCGTCACGACGACCAGCGCGTCGCCGATCGGCGTGCTTCCGCCGGCCAGGCCGGTGCCTGAGCCCCGGGGCACAACGGGCAGGCCGTGGTCGCGGGCGATCCGCATGCACGCCACGATGTCCTCGAGGAAGTGGGGGAAGACCACAAGCGCACAGCCGCCCTCCACCATGGATGCATCGCGGGCGTACAGGATGAGGGCGAGCGGATCGGACAGGACCTCGGTGGGGCCGAGGGCGTCCTCAAGCGAGCGACGGGCGCCGTCGACGTCGGCCATGGCGTCCCCGTCAGGCTAGCGCGATGAAGGGGTCGCTGCGAGGATGTGTCAGGCCACCCGGCCGGGCTGGCCCTCCGGCGTGGTGAAGGGAAGGCCCTCCCGCTCCCAGAGCTCCATGCCGCCTTCGAGGTTGTGGGCCTGGAATCCCCTAGCTTGGAGCATGAGGGCGGCGAGCTCGCTCCGGTTCCCGGAGCGGCACACCACCACCACCGGCTTCCCCGGGTCGAGATCCCCGGTCACCCCCGCCATGATCGAGTTGAGGGGGATGTGGACGGCGCCGTCGATGCGCCCGGCGTTCCACTCGTAGAGCTCGCGGCAGTCCACCAGCTGGATCTCGTCGAACCGCTCGTGGACGCCCCGCGGCGTGGTCAGGTCGGCCTTCACCTCGCTCATCGCAGCAAAATCCTATCAGCGAGGTCGAGATCGGGTTGGGGTCAGCCCGCCTCCGCCAGCGCCCTGGCGAACGCGTCGTACGCGTCCGGCCCGAACAGCACGAACCGGACCTCCTCGACGTTCGTGGCGGCGCCCTTCACGGCCGCGACGGCGACCGGCGCGGCGAGCTCGAGCGGGTAGCCGTACACCCCGGTGGAGATCGCCGGAAACGCCACGGTTCGCGCCCCCAGGTCGTCGGCCACCTTCAGCGACTCCGCGTGGCAGCTCGCCAGGAGCGCCGAACGGTCTTCGGACTTCGCGAACACCGGCCCCACGGTGTGGATCACCCACTTCGCCGGGAGGTTGCCGGCCGTGGTCGCCACCGCCTGGCCGGTGGGGAGGCCATCCGGGTACCTGGTGCGGCGGATCTCCCCGCATCCCTCGAGGATGGCCGGGCCACCCCTGCGGTGGATCGCACCATCGACGCCGCCCCCGCCCATCAGCGAGGAGTTCGCGGCGTTCACGATCGCGTCGACGTGCTGCTCCGTGATGTCGCCTTGCACGAGAACGATCCGCGGCACGTCCCCCATCGTAGATCGCCCCCCGGTCCGGCCCGGGTGGCCGCTCATCCTGGTTCGATCCGCACGATGACCCCTTCCACCGGGCCCAGCCCGAGGGGCTGGAGCGAGACTTGCCCCGGAGCTCGCGCCGGGTCGGTCGACGACTCGAGGACCCCGTGGGAGGGGAGCCGGTCCGCGGCGACGCCCATGCTCCGCTCGGAGAAGTTGAGGGCCACGAAGAGCCGCTCATCCTGGGATGCGCGTTCGTACGCGAAGACGTCCCGGCCCGCGTCTCGGGGGCGGAAGCTCCCCCACCGAAGGGCGGAGGAGCGCCTGCGGAGCCAGATGAGGGACCGGTATAGCGAGAGCATCGACGAGGGGTCGGCTCGCTGGGCCTCGACGTTCCCGGCGTCCGGGTTGCCCACCGGGAGCCAGGGCTCTCGGGGGTGAACCCGGCGGTTCGTCCCGGCTCCCACCGCATCGGCGTCCGGCACGGGTCGCGCCCCACCGGATCCTGCCACCGCTCGCGCGGGACGGGGACGTCGGCCATCCCGATCTCCTCGCCGTAGTACAGGAAGGGCGTGCCGCGAAGCGTGAGCAGCATCATCGCCGCGACCCGGGCCCGGGCGAGCCCGGCCGGCCCCGGTCGTACCTAGTCACGGTTCGGGGATGGTCGTGGTTCGAGAGCGTGTGGTCGGGCCACGCCCCGGGGGGCAGCAGCGACTCGAACCGCTCGGCCGCCTCTCGAAAAGCCCGGGCCCTCCACGGCTGGCGAAGGAACGAGAAGTTGAAGACGAGGTGGAACCCGTCGTTCCGGTCGCCGTAGTAGCGGATCATCCGCTCCGGGTCCATCAGGTAGACCTCGCCCACCGCCATCTTCGCCTCGTAGGAGTCGAGCACCCGGCGGAACTCCCGCACGACGTCGCGCGCCACCTCGAGATCCTCGTCACGGCGTGGCTCGCCGTCGACGTTGTCGCGGAGGTCCGGATCGTGGCCGATGCGCTGCACCGCGTCGATCCGGAACCCGTCGACGCCCCGGTCGAGCCAGAATCGGAGGACGTCCGTCATGGCCCGGCGCACCTCCGGGTTCAGCCAGTTGAGGTCGGGCTGCTGGGGCAGGAACGAGTGCAGGTAGCACTGCCCGGTGGCCTGGTCGAACGTCCAGGCCGGCACCGGTTTTCCTCCGAGCGGGAACTCGCTCAGCCAGTTGTTCGGCGGTTCCCCATTCGGGCGAGGGTCGGCCCAGACGTACCAGTCCCGTCTGGGATTGGTCCGGGACGACCGCGACTCCAGGAACCAGGGGTGGCGGTCGGAGGTGTGGTTCGGCACGAAGTCGACCACGACCCCCGGATGCCCCGGCGGTGACAGGCGTCCACCAGGTCATCGAAGTCGGCGAGCGTCCCGAACAGGGGATCGACGTCGCAGTGGTCGGCAACGTCGTAGCCGAAGTCGGCCATCGGTGAGGGATAGAACGGCGACAGCCACACGGCGTCGACGCCGAGTGACTCCGGCGTGCCGTCGTTCAGGTGGTCGAGGCGCTGGAGGATCCCTGGGAGGTCCCCGACGCCGTCGCCGGTCGCCTCCTGGAAGCTCCGGGGGTAGATCTGGTAGACGACGCCGTGGCGCCACCAGTCGTCCACCGAGGCCGAACCGCCGGCCGCCGTCTCGCCTTTCACGTCCACCTCCACGGATAGCAGACCGAAGCTGGTTTGTGCTAAGCATAGGGATCGCGACCGTCGGAGGTCCGAGGTCCGTGGCCGAGATCACTCTCGATGGCATCACCAAGACCTACAACGACGGGACGACGGCCGTCTCAAACCTGGATCTCGGCATCGCCGACGGCGAGTTCATGGTCCTGGTGGGGCCGTCGGGCTGCGGTAAGACCACGGCCCTGCGCATGGTGGCCGGGCTCGAAGACATCACCGAGGGCACCGTCAGCATCGGTGAC
>DASWJF010000049.1:0-11829 GCA_036397275.1 Actinomycetota bacterium | reverse complement strand
CGAGCACGACGACCTGTTCCCGGAGAAGACCAACGTGGAGTTCGTGGCGGTGGAAGGCGACGGCCTCCGGGTTCGGGTGTGGGAGCGCGGGGTCGGCGAGACCATGGCCTGCGGCAGCGGGGCGTGCGCCGCACTGGTCGCCGCAAACGAGGCCGGGCTGGCCCCCACTCGGGCCCAGATCCGGTTCCCGGGCGGGACGCTGCTCGTCGAGCGAACGGAGCACGAGGTGCTGCTGACCGGACCGGCGGAGCGCGTGTACGAGGCCACCCTGGACCAGGCATGGCTCGCATCGCGGGGAGCCGGATGAGGATCGCCCGGCGGATCGAGTCGCTCCCCCCGTATCTGTTCGCGGCGCTGGACGACAGGCTCGCCGCCAAGCGGGCGGAGGGCGTCGACATCATCTCGCTGGGCGTCGGCGACCCCGACATGCCGACGCCCGAGCACGTCGTGGAGGCCATGCGGGAGGCCGTGCGCGACCCGTCGACCCACCGGTACCCGTCGTACTGGGGGAGCCTCGAGTTCCGGGAGGCGGTGGCGGGGTGGTACGCGCGGCGGTTCGACGTCGACCTCGATCCACGGACCGAGGTGCTGGCGCTGATCGGGTCCAAGGAGGGCCTCGGCCACCTGCCCGTGGCGTTCGTCGATCCCGGTGACGAGACGATGGTGCCCGACCCCGGCTACCCCGTGTACGGCGTGGCCACGCGACTCGCCGGCGGGACGCCGGTGGCGCTCCCCCTGATCCCGGAGAACGGCTATCAGCCGGACTTCGACGGGGCGCCGGTGTCGGAGCGCACGAAGATGCTGTGGCTGAACTACCCGAGCAACCCCACCGCGGCCGTGGCCGATCGCGGTACGTTCGAGCGCGCGGTCGCCTTCGCCCGCGATCACGACCTACTCGTCGCGCACGACGCCGCGTACTCCGAGATCACCTTCGACGGGTACGTGGCGCCCTCGATCCTTCAGGTCCCGGGGGGGAAGGACGTCGCGCTGGAGTTCGGTTCGGCCTCGAAGTTCTTCAACATGACCGGGTGGCGGATCGGGTGGTGCGCCGGGAGCGCGGAGGCCATCCGGGCGTTGTCGGTGGTGAAGACGAACCTCGACTCGGGCCAGTTCACCGCGATCCAGCGGGCGGCCATCGCCGCCCTGGCCGGGCCCCAGGACCACCTCGACGGGCTGCGCGCGGTCTATCAGCGGCGGCGCGACGTCGTGGTGGGGACGCTGAACAACCTGGGGTGGTCGCTCAAGCCGCCCCTGGGCTCGATCTACGTGTGGGCGCCCACGCCCGAGGGGAGGACGTCGGCCGAGTTCGCCGACCTCCTGCTCGACGGGGCCGGCGTGTTCGTCGCGCCCGGCACGGGATACGGTCCGCGCGGCGAGGGCTTCGTCCGGTTCTCCCTCACCGTCCCGGACGACCGGTTGGCCGAGGCCATGGACCGCATCGCCGGGGTGCTGTCCTGATGCCGCAGGACGGCAGGAGGCGGCGCCCGGCCCGCCGGTCGAACGTCCTGGAGTCGCCGCTTTCGGCCACGTGGACCCCGCGCGTTCGGGAGAAGGCCGTCCTGGTCGGGGTGGGGCACGGCATCGACCTTTCGGACCTGGACGAGCTGGCGGCCCTGGCCGACTCGGCCGGCGCGGAGCCGGTGGCGCGGATCGTGCAGACCCGGTCCGAGCCGGACCCGGCGACGTTCGTGGGAAAGGGAAAGCTCGAGGACATCCACCGCGCCGTGCACTCGAGCGGCGCCGACGCGGTCATCCTGGACGACGAGCTCACCCCGGGCCAGCTCCGCAACCTGGAAGGGCGGCTTGGGACCAAGGTGATCGATCGGACCGCGCTGATCCTCGACATCTTCGCGCTGCACGCGCGGTCCCGCGAAGGGAAGGCCCAGGTCGAGCTGGCCCAGCTCAACTACCTCCTTCCTCGCCTCCGGGGATGGGGCGAGGCCATGTCCCGCCTCGGTGGTGGGATCGGGACGCGCGGTCCCGGCGAGACCAAGCTCGAGGTGGACCGGCAGCACATCAAGCGCCGGATCTCGAAGCTCCGCAGAGACATCAAGGACCTGGCCCGGACGCGCGACGTGAAGCGGTCCCGCCGCGAACGCTCGGGGATCCCGCAGGTCGCCATCGCCGGGTACACGAACGCCGGGAAGTCCACGCTGATGAACGCGCTCACCGAGGCCGGCGTGCTGGTCGCGGACCAGCTGTTCGCCACGTTGGATCCCACCACGCGCCGGATCGCCCTGCCGGGGGGGAGGCGCGCCACCCTGTCGGACACGGTGGGGTTCGTGGCCAAGCTGCCCCACGACCTGGTGGAGGCGTTCCGCTCGACCCTCGAGGAGGTGACCCGCGCGGACCTGGTCCTGCACGTGGCCGATGCCTCGTCGAGCGACGTGGCGCAGCAGATCGAGGCGGTTCGAACGGTCCTCGGGGAGATCGGGGCGGGCGGCATCCCCGAGGTCCTGGCGATGAACAAGGCCGACCTCCTCTCCGAGGTCGAGCGGGAACGATCCGTCCGGCGGTTCCCCGACGCGGTGTCCATCTCGGCGCTCACCGGCGAGGGCTTGGACCTGTTGGTCGAACGGGTGGCTCGGGCCATCCCGCGGCCACCGGTGGAGGTGACCTTGCTGGTGCCCTACGGCCGCGACGAGGTGATCGCACGGCTGTACCGGGAGGCGGAGGTCCTGGAGACAGAGGCGAACGACGAGGGCACCCTGGTCCGGGCCCGGGTGGGGGATCGGGAGTTCGCCGCCGTGGGCGATCTGATCGTGCGCCCCCGCGGCCGTCGGGCCACAGCGGGCTGAGCGCTCAGGTCAGGGCGAGCCGATCTGCCACAGCCGTTCGTCGTCCCAAGCCCCGGTGATCACGCGGTCCGGATCCTGCCCCCGCTCGACGGCGAACCGAAGCGCCAGCAGCTGGAGCCGGACCGTGAGGGGGATCTGGGCCAGGATGGGGGGGAGGTCCGCGGTCTCGGCCAGGGCGGTGACGTGGAGGCCCTCGCTCCCCGCGGCCCTCGACACCGCATCGACCAGACCGTTCGTGTCCGGGGGAGACAGGGCGACCAGGTGGTCGTCGCCCGTCAGCGGAACCGCCGACCCGTGCAGGAGGTACTCGACGTCGTAGCCCTCCGCCGGGAGTCGCGCCGCCTCCCGGAGCTTGAGCGCACCCTCCCGCGCCGTGACCGAGGCCGGCCCCTCGCCGAACAGGACGAGGAGCCGGCGGGGGATCGCGATCCGCTCGATCGCCGCGTGGTCGATGGCATCGCGCATCGCCCCGGGGACCCTGGCCACGGCCTCGGGGTTCAGCGACTCGGCGCCGAGGGCGTTCGCCATCTTGGCCAGGACCACGAGGGCCGCCGTGTAGCTCACCGTGTACGTCTGCGACGTCTCCTTGGGGACGGTCTCCACCGCTTCGGACAGGCCGCCTCCTTCCCGCGTGATGGCCAGCACCCGCACGCCCGCGTCCTTCGCCTGGGCGTAGGCGGCGGCCGCGAACGCGGTCTCCTGCCCGGCGTTGTGGCTGATGAGGATGACGCCGTCCCGGTGGTCCACGGGCGGCGCCCAGTTCATGAACTGCATCGACGGGATCGCCTGCGCAGCCCGGCCGGCCTCGTGGAACATCCCCACCCCGAGCTCGGCGGCATGGAAGCTGGTGCCGGTGCCCACCAGCCAGATCCGGTGGCATTGGGCCAGCCGCTCGACGGACTCGTGGCTGAGTGGTTGCGCCGCAAGGCGTTCCAGCTCCTGCGGCTGCGAGCGGATCTGGCGGTCGAGGGCGGTCTGCGGCATCGAGTCCTGTTCCTAGGAAGAGTATCGGCTGGGAGCCTAGAGCTTCCGAAGGACCGCGACCACCTTGCCCAGGATGCGCCCGTCGGTCATCTCGATCGGCGAGAACGCGGGGTTCTCCGGGACCAGCGATAGGCGCCCGCCCTCGCGGCGGAGGCGCTTGACGGTGGCCTCGTCTTCCGCGGGCCCGGGCAGCAGGGCGGCCACGATGTCCCCGTTCGCGGCGCTGTCCTGGCGACGGACCACCACGACGTCGCCATCCAGGATGCCGGCGCCGGTCATGGATTCGCCGGTCACCCGGAGCCCGAAGTGGTCGACCCCTTCGGCGAACCCGATGGGGACGGTCAGGTACTCCTCCACGTTCTCCGCGGCCAGGACGGGCGCGCCGGCCGCGATCCGGCCGAGGATGGGGATCACCACGCCCTGCGGCCGGTTGTGGTCGTCGGCGAGGCCGATGGCCCGGGGCTTGGTGGGGTCCTTGCGAAGCATGCCCTTCCGCTCCAGGTTGGCCAGCTGGCTGTGCACGCTGGATGAGGACGTGAGGCCCACGGCGTCCCCGATCTCCCGGACAGTGGGGGGATAGCCCCGGTCGCGGACCGTCTCGGCGATGAAGTCCAGGATCCGTCGCTGCCTGGGCGTCAGGTCGTCCGGCTCGGCCATGTCAGACCCTCCTCGTACCTTCGGACGCTAGCACGGGAGGGGGGGAGGTTCAAACATATGTTCGGGTCCGAGGCCTTGACTTCGAACACTCGTTCGATAGGATTTGGGCCGTGAGTCGAACGCGTGTTCGCTACCGGCGCCTGGGGGCGACCATCCTGGCGGCGGGGGTCCTGGCGCTCGGGGTCGGTCCCGTGGGCCACGCCCTGGCCCCGGACGGGTCCAAGGCGGCCGGGGGCACGTACGTGGTCCGGCCCGGCGACACGTTGTGGTCGATCGCGGCCCGGCTCCGTGACGGCGACCCCAGACCGCTGGTGGACGCCATCCAGCAGGCCAACGGGGTGGATCCGGGGGCGCTCGTCCCCGGCCAGGCGCTGGTCATCCCGGCCGGCGCCTGAAGTCAGCCCGCTCGCCGATCCAGGGCCCACGGCGGCCCGAGATCCTTGACGTCGCCACATGTTGGCGGGTAGCTTTCGCCCACCTACCAGATGTTGTGGTGATGCCGAGATGCGCTGTCCGTGGTGCGGCCACCGAGATGACAAGGTCGTGGACTCCCGCCCCGCCGAGCAGGGTGCGGCCATCCGACGCCGGCGGGAGTGCCTGTCGTGTGGGCGGCGCTTCACCACCTTCGAGCGGATCGAGGACGTCGGCCTCGTCGTCATCAAGCGGGACGGCTCGAGGGAGCCCTACCTTCGGGAGAAGGTCGTGGCCGGCATCCGCAAGGCCATCGTGAACCGGCCCGTGACGGAGGAGCAGGTGGCCCAGGTCGCGGACAGGGTGGGAGAGCGCCTCCGCCGCCGGGGGCCCCAGGTCACCTCCCAGCAGGTCGGGCTGGAAGTCCTGTCGCAGCTGGCCCGGCTGGACCAGGTCGCGTACGTGCGCTTCGCCAGCGTGTACCGGGACTTCCAGGAGATCACCGACTTCGAGCGGGAGGTCGGGACCCTCCAGAAGAAAGCCCCCGCGAAGCCCCGGAACCGGTAAACTACTAGATGTAGTGGTCAAGAGTCCGCCGAGCCACTAGATGTTCTCTCGGAACCCCTTGACGGCTCGTGGGGCCGGGTGCAGAATCACGGGGCTGTAATTCGATGGCCCACACTTCCCCGGGTGACGGAAAGGGGCGTTGCGGTGGCGACGAAAGAGGGAGACGTCGAGGTCGTCCGAGAGGGCCTCACGTTCAAGCGGTACTTCACGAAGGAGGGCGGACATCCATTCGACGAGATCGAGTGGGAGATCCGTGACGCCGTCATCCCCAACTACAAGGAGGGCGGCAACGCCTTCGAGCAGCGCGACGTGGAGTTCCCCAAGAGGTGGTCGCAGAACGCGACGAACATCGTGGCCCAGAAGTACTTCCGCGGCCCCCTCGGAACGCCCCAGCGCGAGTCGAGCGTCCGCCAGCTCGTGGGCCGGGTGGTCGACACCATCCGGGGATGGGGCGTGAAGGACGACTACTTCGCCACCGAGAAGGACGCCCAGGTCTTCGGCGACGAGCTCACCCACCTGCTCGTGACCCAGAAGGCCGCGTTCAACTCGCCGGTGTGGTTCAACCTGGGCGTCGCGGGCGTCCCGGCGCAGGCGGCCGCGTGTTACATCCTCGCCGTCGACGACCAGATGTCCTCCATCCTCAACTGGTACGTGGAGGAGGGGACGATCTTCAAGGGCGGGTCCGGCTCGGGCGTCAACCTGTCGAAGATCCGGTCGTCCAAGGAGGCACTGGCGGGCGGCGGGACGGCCTCCGGGCCCGTATCGTTCATGCGGGGGGCGGACGCGAGCGCCGGCACCATCAAGTCCGGCGGCAAGACCCGCCGCGCCGCCAAGATGGTCGTTCTGAACGTCGATCACCCGGACGTCCAGGACTTCATCTGGTGCAAAGCCCAGGAGGAGCGGAAGGCCCGGGCCCTCCGGGACGCCGGGTTCGACATGGACCTCGACGGCAAGGACGCCTATTCGATCCAATACCAGAACGCGAATAACTCGGTCCGGGTGACCGACGAGTTCATGCAGGCCTACGTGGACGACCGGGACTGGAAGCTGAAGGCCGTCCTCACCGACGAGACGCTGGAGACCGTCCGGGCCCGGGACCTGATGCGTGAGATCGCCCAGGCCGCCTGGGAGTGCGCGGACCCCGGCATGCAGTACGACACCACGATCAACGAGTGGCACACCTCCCCGGCATCGGGTCGCATCAACGCGTCGAATCCTTGCTGCTTCACGGGCGAGGCTCTCGTGGAGACGTCGAAGGGACTCATCTCATTCGAGATCCTCGAGAAGATGGCGGCGGTCGGGGAGAAACTGCCCACGGCACGTTCATTCAACGCGAAATCGGGGCAGCCGGTCTGGAGCCAGATCCGTGAGGTCTGGGTGGCGGGCTCTACCAATCGATTGGTCGAGGTGCTCACCGATCGAGGTCTCTCTCTGCGATGCACGCCCGAGCACCGCTTCATGACCCTGAGCGGGGAGTACGTCGAAGCGCACGAACTGTCGCCGGGCATGGTTCTTCGTGCCATCGACGAAGGCGGCTGCCCGGTCGATGATCGCGTGCGCTCGGTCGTGCAAGTCATGACGGACCAGCCAGCGCTCGTCTACGACCTGGAGGTCGAGGGGACCCACAACTTCGGGGTGACGAGCGAAGGTTCGACGATCGACCACTCCGTCGTCGTGCACAACAGCGAGTACATGCATCTCGACAACTCGGCGTGCAACCTCGCGTCGCTCAACCTCATGAAGTTTCTGGACGGCGAGGGCAACTTCGACGTGGTGGCGTTCAAGCGCGCCGTCGAGGTCGTGTTCACCGCCCAGGAGATCATCGTGGGGAACTCTGACTACCCGACCGAGGCGATCGGTCGAAACGCCAAGGCCTTCCGCCAGCTCGGCCTGGGCTACGCCAACCTCGGCGCGCTGCTGATGGCCAGGGGCCTTCCGTACGACTCCGACGCCGGACTTGCCTGGGCCGGGGCCATCACGGCGATCATGACCGGGTGGGCCTACCGGACCAGCGCGCGAATCGCGGAGGTCACGGGGCCGTTCGCCGGCTTCCCGCCGAACCGGGACGCCATGCTCCGGGTCATGCGCAAGCACCGGGCCGCTGCCGATGAGATCGACGGCGACCTCGTGCCCGAGGCGGTGCTGTCGGCGGCGAAGCAGTCATGGGACGAGGCCGTCGCCCTCGGCGAACAGCACGGGTACCGGAACGCCCAGGCCACAGTGCTCGCCCCTACTGGAACTATCGGGTTGATGATGGATTGTGACACCACCGGTATCGAGCCCGACCTCGCCCTGGTGAAGAACAAGAAGCTCGTGGGCGGGGGCACGATGCAGATTGTGAACCAGACGGTGCCCCGGGCCCTGGACCGCCTGGGCTACGAGCCCGGCCAGGTCGCGGACATCGTCGCGTACATCTCGGAGCACAACTCGGTGGCCGAGGCGCCACACCTCCGCGAGGAGCACGAGCCGGTGTTCCACACCTCCATGGGCGACCGGGCCATCCAGTACATGGGCCACGTCCGGATGATGGCGGCGGTCCAGCCGTTCATCAGCGGGGCCATTAGCAAGTGCGTGGCAGGCGACACGCTTCTCACGACCGAGGACGGCCTCGTGCGGATCCAGAGCCTCTACGAGGGTGAGGCTCCAGACTCGTTCCGAGATCACATCATGGCCGTGGCGTCCCTCGACGGAACGCGCAAGACCGACGCCTTCTACTACGGTGGCACCAGAGTTGTGTGTGAGGTGCTTCTGCGCTCCGGGCATCGAGTCGTGGGAACGCCGAACCATCGCATCCTGGTAGCGGGGCAGGGCGAGCTCGTGTGGCGCCGACTCGATGAGGTCGAGACGGGCGACTACGTGGCGGTTCAGTACGGGCCAGACATGTGGGCCATCCTCCCGCCCCGCTTCGACGGGTTCGTACCATCTCCGATGTACGGCTCGCAGAAGGCCGTGCGCATTCCCCGCGAGATGACCGAGGAGCTTGCCTTCCTGCTCGGTGCCTACGTGGCCGAAGGGCACATCACACGGTCGAACTGGACGGCGACCATCACCAACGCCGACGAGGGGGTGCTGGAGCGGGTCGCAAGGGGCTGGCGCAGCCAGTTCGGACTTGAGCCTCGGGTCCTTCGGCAACCCGGTAAGTGCCCCGGCGTCGCCGTGTCGTCCAAGACGGTGGTCGAGTTCCTGGACTGGCTGGGTTGTGGCGCTCGAGCCTCCGCTAAGCGCATCCCCGACGCGGTGCTTCGCTCGCCTCGGTCGATGGTTCTCAGTTTCCTCCAGGGACTCGCGCTCGATGCGTACGTGGCATGGATGGGCCGTTCCCCGAAGTGGGCCATATGCGTCGATTCCCCCGGGCTGCTCGACGACCTTCAGACCATCCTCACGAACCTCGGGGTTGTCCACTCGAGGATCCAGAAGGCCAACCGGCAGAACGGGAAGCGCTACGGCGAGGTGTACGCGACCGGGGAGCACGCCCAGCGACTCATCCGTGAGTCGGGCTTCGCCGAGAGCCACAAGCGCGAGCGGGCCGAGGCGATGCTTCACGTGGATGTTGGCTGGAGTTCCGCAGACGTCGTGCCCGGGATCACCCCGCGACAACTCTATGAACTCATCCCACGGGGGAGGTCGGGACGGAACGGGTACGGTATGCGAAGCGACTTCGCCTTCCTGTGCGACCCACGGACGACCCATGTGAGCCGCCGGACGCTCGAGAGGCTGGCAGCGTTGCCGGGCCTGGAGCTGCCTGGATGGCTCGCCTCGGTGCTCCGGGACAGCATCCACTTCAGTCCCATTGAGCGCGTGCGGGAGGCCGGGGAGCGAGAGGTCTTCGACGTCTCCGTGCCGGAAACCTATGCTTTCGTAGGCAACGGCATCGTGAACCACAACACCGTGAACATGCCGGAGCAGGTCACGGTGGAGGAGGTCGAGCAGCTGTTCGTTGAGTCGTGGAAGCTCGGCCTGAAGGCCGTGGCCATCTACCGCGACAACTGCAAGGTCGCGCAGCCGCTCTCGGCCGAGAAGAAGGCCAAGGACAAGGCCCTCGAGCCGGGACAGCTTGCGGAGCCGGTCCGAAAGCGCCTGCCGCGGAGCCGTCCTTCGATCACGACGAAGTTCGAGGTGGGGGACGCCGAGGGCTACATCACCGCGAGCTCGTACCCCGACAACGGGATCGGCGAGATCTTCCTGAAGAGCTCGAAGCAGGGCTCCACCCTTGCGGGCATCATGGACGCCTTCTCCATCGCCATCTCGATCGGCCTCCAGTACGGGGTGCCGCTCGAGGCTTTCGTCGACAAGTTCATCAACATGAAGTTCGAGCCCTCGGGCATGACGAACGACGAGGACATCCGGTTCGCGTCGTCACTGGTGGACTACGTGTTCCGGCGCCTGGCGCTCGACCACCTGCCCCCCGAGAAGCGCGAGGCGCTCGGGATCCGCTCGATCGAGGAGCGGACGGAGACCGCGAAGGCCGAGGCCGAGGGGAAGGCGTTCGCTGCCCCATCGCGGGCCGAGTCGCCCGGGACGCCCCTGCCCGTCGAGCCGGCCGAACGTCCGCGGGCCCAGGCCGCCGACGCGCCGCTCTGCTACACGTGCGGCTCGAAGATGCAGCCGTCGGGCTCGTGCTACGTGTGCCCGTCCTGCGGGTCGACCAGCGGCTGCTCGTAGAGGGATCGGATACTCCACGACGGACCGGGACCCCCTCCCCGGCCCGTCGTGGCCTGGGAGACTGTCCCCTACCACATGGGCGAACCACGACTCGTCGGGATCCACCACGTCCAGCTCGCCATGCCGCCCGGGCGAGAGGGCGAGGCCGTCGCGTTCTACGAGGGACTCCTCGGCTTGGAGCGCGTCCGCAAGCCGGAACACCTCACGACTCGCGGGGGATGCTGGTTCCGAGGATCGGGGGTGGAGGTCCACCTCGGAGTGGAGGAGGGCTTCCGTCCCGCCCGCAAGGCCCACCCCGCATTCCTCACTTCGGGGCTCGCCGGGCTGCGCGGGAGGCTGGAGGCATCGGGAGTGCCAGTTTCATCGGATGCCGAGCTCAAGGGGTTCGAACGGTTCTATGTGGCCGACCCGTTCGGGAACCGCATCGAGCTTGTGGAGGCGAGGTGATGGACCTTCCCTTCAAGCGGCTGGACCCGGACGCCGAGCTTCCGGCCCAGGCTCACCCGGGCGACGCGGGGCTCGACCTGTGCGCGGCGATCGATGTCGAAGTCGGGCCGGGGGAGCGGGCCATGGTCCCGACCGGCGTGGCGGCTGCCATCCCCGAGGGGCACGCCGGGTTGGTGCTTCCCCGCTCCGGCCTGGCCTCGAAGCACGGGCTCACCATGGCCAACGCGCCGGGACTAATCGACGCCGGCTACCGGGGCGAGGTCATCTGTGCGGTGGTGAACCTGGACCGTGAGCATCCGGTGAAGCTTCACCGAGGGGATCGCATCGCCCAGCTCGTGATCGTGGCCGTGCCCGAGCTCCGACCGGCCTGGGTGGACGAGCTCCCCCCCTCCTCGCGCGGCGAGGGCGGGTTCGGCTCGACGGGCGCCTGACGGCGGCCCCCGAAGGTCCCCGTTGAAGGCCCGAGCGGCAGCCCATTAGACTGCTGGTGTGCCCCGGTGGGGCGCGCGCGGACGTGGCTCAGTTGGTAGAGCACCACCTTGCCAAGGTGGGGGTCGCGGGTTCGAATCCCGTCGTCCGCTCCGGTCGGGGGCCTCGCCCGAGGCCCCCGCTGCCGGTTCGGGCCAGGACCCGGTCGCGGGGTTGCCGTAGACTATGGCCGGCTCGGGGCGCCCGGGCCGAGCCATCGGCGGGGTGGCCGAGTGGTTAGGCAGGGGCCTGCAAAGCCCCGTACACCGGTTCGATTCCGGTCCCCGCCTCGAGACCCGCTAGCATGTGGGCTTCGGGCGCTTAGCTCAGGGGGAGAGCGCTTCCTTGACGCGGAAGAGGTCAGAGGTTCAAATCCTCTAGCGCCCACCGACAAAGACCCTGGTCACTTGGCCTTTTCGTTTCGGCGGACTCGACAGGATCAAGGGGCTCCGGGCCGAAAAGTTGACGAAAAGTTGACGCGACGTGCCCGTGACGAGCTGGACCCGAGCGCGGTCACGCCGCAAGTCCTGTAGGGGTCAGAAACTGCGATCATGCGCTTGACCTGCGGATTCGCAGCGGGCGACGGAGACGAGCCAGCCTCTTTGCATGCCCGGGAAGCGAGCGTCCGCCATTCGATTCGCTTGCCTTGGAGGCGAAATGCCTTGACCGCGTGCGGAGCCCTTCCGCACAAGAATTGAGTACGTCGGACCCAGATTCTCATCCCCTCCGGTTGGCGGCAGGGGACCTCACTCGGGGTTTAAGCAAGGCGGTTCACACCGATCTGACTGGCGGCCAGCTCGGCCGAAGCCGCAGGTCACAAGGGTGATCGGAGTTT
>DASWJF010000048.1:0-7831 GCA_036397275.1 Actinomycetota bacterium | reverse complement strand
CCCCACAGGTGCCCGTACAGGGCCCAGTCGGTTACGCGGGAGCCCACGCCGGTTCCGCGACCGAGAGGAGGAGGCCCAGCCCCTCCCGCACCTCCGCCAGGCTCGCCCCCCACGGCACCACGACGGTGCGGTCGTCTTGCTCGATCCGGTCTTCGAGCAGGCAGCACTTCGTGAGGGTGAACTCGTCGGCGGGGCCGGCGAGCTCCCGGGGACAGAGCTCCACCGAGGGCGGCTCGTCGCCGTAGACGTGGCGGTGGATCTGCCGCGAGCGCTCACACCCCACCAGCACCCAGTCCGCTCGGGGCGGCCGCTCGTCGAGGTAGGCGACCTCGGCCCCGGGCGGCGCCGCGCCGGAGCCCCGGCAGGGAAAGAGATAGGAGTGGGACGGCCGATGCTTCGCCAGCTCGAGGATATCGACGACCTCTGGCCGTAGCTCGACCGGGGGGAGGTCCTCGGCCACTTCCAGCACCCGCCTGGTCTGGTCGACGAGCTTGGCTGGCTCCGGTGGCACGACCTCCACCACCCGCACCGGCACCGGCGCCGGATCCAGGATGAAGTTCACGTGCTCGTAGCGGCCCTGGACGATGACGCACCGTGCTCCCGGTGCACGTTCGAAAGCCGTGCGGCAGAGCTGCGTGGGGACCCCGGTGTCGACGTCCGGCGCGACCACGTATCCCGTCTCATCCGCTCCGGCGATGACCTCCACCGACACGATCGGGGAGAAGAGGTCGTCGTCGGAGGCCTTCGTCACGTGGACCACGGCCGCCGCCTCGCCGCGGCGGGCCACGACGTACTCGGTCCGCCGGTACGCCTCCCGGCCGAGGAAGTGGTCGCGCAGGCCGGGCTCGGTGAGGGGCACGTCGACGCGCGCCACCGACACGCCGCGGTACCGGCGGGGCACGAGGTTGCTCACCGGCGTCTCACCCCTCCGCCTGGGCTTCCACGCCGGCCCGGCCGGCCCGCCGGGCGAGGTCCACGGTGTCGGCGCGGAGCCCGAGGCGAAGGGCCTCCAGCCCGATCACGTCGGCCATCGGCACGTTGCCGAGGTTCACGTCGTTGCCGAACCGGTTGATCAGCCAGGCCTGCTGGTCCTTCCGGGGCGCTTCGAAGATGAGCCGGGGAAGGCCCACGGCGGCCGCGGCCGCCTCGGCCACGTCCTCGCGCACCGAGCCGTCCGCTCGGTACAGCCCGACCGTCCCGCTCTCCCGCCCCTCGGTCAGGACCCAGGTCGCACCGGCCGCGAGGTCGCCGGCCAGCTCCTCGGCCCACGCGTCCGCCGAGACGGGGACGCTCGGGTCTTTGGAGCCGACCTCGGAGAGCACGGTGAACCGCCCGGAAGCCTCCCCGATCAAGCGTCGCTTCTGCGCGAGCGGCATGCCCACCGCCCCGTTCGACACCTCGACGCAATCGAACCCGGCTTCGGCCGCCCAGGCCAGGCAGGACTCCGCTTGGCCCTGGGCCCACGCCACCTCGAGGAGCGTGCCGCCCACGCAAGCCCTCACGCCGTGAGCGGCGAGCACCACGACCTTCTCCGGCACGTCGGGGTCTAGGTACGCGGTGCCCCACCCGAGCTTCCACAGGTCGATGTGATCGCTCATCCTGCGTAACACCGCTTCGACCTCGGGGAGGGGCGCTCCCTTGTCCAGGACGTGGGTGAGGCCGGCGAGCCGCGGCTTCGCGCTCCGCGGGGGAAGGTCGAGGAAGGCGGGTCCCTGGGGCATCGTCGCCTATGGTAGATGGCCCTTCATCGTAGTTGAAGGCGGCGCACGCCGCGCCGGGCGAAGCCGAGGCCCGCGGCTAGGCTTGGGCCCGTGAGGCTCGGGCTGCACATCGGACACTGGGGCGCGAGGCCGCTCGATGCGGTGCCGCTCGTGCAGGAGGCTGAGCGACTCGGCTTCGCCTCCGTGTGGACGTCCGAGGCGTGGGGTTCCGACGCGGTGACGCCGCTCACGTGGGTCGCGGCGCACACGGAGAGGATCGGGGTCGGCACGGCCATCATGCAGATCGCAGCCCGGACGCCGGCGGCCACCGCCATGACGGCCATCACGCTGGACCACCTGACGGGCGGCCGGTTCCGCCTGGGGCTCGGGATCTCCGGTCCCCAGGTCGTGGAGGGATGGCACGGGGTGCCGTATGCGCGCCCGCTCGAACGCACGCGCGAGTACGTGGGCATCGTCCGGGCCATCCTCCGGCGCGATGCACCGGTCGAGTTCCGCGGCGAGCACTACCGGCTGCCGGCCGAGGGCGGCACCGGCATGGGCAAGCCCCTGAAGAGCATCGTCCACCCGCTGCGGGCCGACCTCCCCATCTACCTCGCGGCCATGGGACGGGGGAATGTGGCGCTGGCGGCCGAGATCGCCGACGGGTGGCTGCCCATCCTGTTCTCGCCGGAGCGGATGGGCGTCTTCCGTCCGAGCCTCGAGCACGGCTTCGCCCGCGGGGGCCGCGACCCGGGGGCGCTCGACGTGGCGGCGATGGCGCCGGTGGAGGTGGGCGACGACGTGGAGGCCTGCCGGGACCGGGTCCGGCCGCTCCTCGCCCTGTACGTGGGCGGGATGGGCGCCCCGGGCCGGAACTTCTACAACGCGCTGGTCTCTCGGTACGGCTACGAGGCCGAGGCCAAGGAGATCCAGGAGCTGTATCTCGACGGCCACCACCGGGAGGCGGCCGCCGCCGTCCCCGACGCCCTGGTGGACGAGGTCGCGCTGGTCGGCCCGCCCGAGCGGATCCGCGACCGGATGGCGGCCTGGCGCGAGGCGGGAGTCACCACGCTGCTCGCCCAGGCCAGGGACGTCGGGACCCTTCGGACCCTGGCGGAAGCGAACGCGTGAACTGGTACCTGTTCTGGAAGCTGCTGCACATCACCGGCGGGTTCGGTTTCGTGGCCGCGCACGGCGCGACGGCCGCGGTGGCGTTCCGGCTTCGAAGGGAACGCGAGCCAGAACGGATCCGGGCGCTGCTCGACCTGTCCCGGTCTACCCGGAGCGTCATGTACTGGTCGCTCCTGCTGCTGCTGGTCGCCGGCATCGCGAACGGGTTCTACTTCCATTACTGGAGCCAAGGGTGGATCTGGACGTCGCTGATCCTGCTCACGGCGCTCCTGGTGATGGCCTTCCCGCTGGCGGTGCCGTACTACAAGTGCATCCGCCTGGCCGTCGACTCCGAGGGGCCGGGCGCGTCGCCCGAGGAGCTGCGCGCGCTGCTCACGTCGTCCCGACCCATCGTGATCGCCTGGGTGGAGACCGTAGGCATCCTCGTGATCCTGTGGCTCATGGTCTACAAGCCGTTCTGAGGGACGCAATGTCATCTGGCATGATGCCCGGGCAGGCCGAGCGGGGGAAGGAGCCATGCGCATCCTGAGGTTCGACGACGCGCCCGAGTTCGAGCTCGCGGGGGCGCGCGTGCGGGGGCTGGCGTCTCCCTCGCGCGGGGCGACCGAGACCACGATGTACCGAGTGGAGCTGGGTCCGGGGCTGCGACTGCAGAAGCACACCCACGACCACGAGGAGGTGTTCCACGTCCTCGAAGGGTCGGCCACGGCGGTGTTGGACGGGGTCGAACAGCTGGTGGCCGCCGGTGACACAGCCATGATCCCGCCGGGGGTCGAGCACCACGCCTTCACCGGCGAGGGCGAGACGGCCGTGTTCCTGGCGACGATGCCGACGGGGACGGTGATGATCCGGCCCGACGGCGAGCGGGTCCTGCCTCCCTGGGCCGAGTAGCGGGAAGGACCGAAGGTATGGCGACGTACTTCGCGAACGTGACGCTCTTCGACGGCCGCGCGCTGAAGACCAAGGCCGGCGCGCTGGTGGCGAACGGGACCATCGCATGGGTGGGGGCGCACGCCCGCGCGCCGCGGGAGGCTCGCGCTGCCCACGAGGTCGACGGCGCCGGCAAGACGCTGACGCCCGGGCTCATCGACTGCCACGTGCACCTGTGCTTTGATGGCTCGGCCGACTTCGCCGGCGAGGCGCGGGAGATGACGAACGACGCCGTCGCCACGGTGAAGGCGGTTCGGAACGCGGCCCGCAACCTGGAGCACGGCGTGACCACCGTTCGCGACCTCGGCGCACCGGGTGTGGTGTCGATCGAGGTGGCCCGGGCCGTGGATCGGGGCGTCATCCCGGGGCCCCGGATCTTGGCGGCGGGCCGGGCCCTCACCATCACCGGCGGGCACGGCCACAACATCGGGCTGGCCCGGGAGGTCGACGGTCCTGACGAGGTGCGGAAGGCCGTCCGCGAGGAGATCCGGGCCGGGGCGAGGGTCATCAAGGTCATCGCCACCGGCGGGGTCCTCACGCCGGGCATCACGGCCGACTTCACCGCCTTCACCCCGGAGGAGCTGGAGGCGGCCGTGGACGAGGCCCACAAGTGGGAACGGACCATCGCCACCCACGCCATCGGACCGGCGGGCATCGTGCAGGCGGTGAAGGCCGGCGTCGATTCGGTCGAGCACGGCTCCATGCTCACGACGGAGGGGGCTCGCCTGATGAAAGAGCGCGGCACGTTCCTCGTCCCGACCATCTCCGCCATCCGCGGCATGGTGGATCATCCGGATGATGTCCCGGCGTACGCGGTGAAGAAGGCCGCCGCCCTGGCCGGCGAGGCCCGGGACGCGTTCCGGCGGGCCCTCCGCTCGGGCGTCCTCGTCGCCTGCGGCACCGACGCGGGCACCCCGTTCAACCCGCACGGCAACGCGCCCCTCGAGATCGTGCGGATGGTGGACTGGGGGATGACGCCGCTCCGGGCCATGCGGGCCGCGACGTCGGGCGCCGCCCGGCTGCTTCGCCTTCCCGACGTGGGGACCGTCGAGGCCGGACGCGCCGCCGACCTCGTGCTCTACGACGCCAACCCCATCGAGCAGATCGAGGCGGTCATGAAGCCGGCCATGGTGATGCGGGCCGGCGACGTCGCATCGGGGGCCGCGCTCTAGCGCGTCAGGCGAACGCGTACTCTTGCGCGACCGAGTCGCACGGGTTCCCGCGTCCGTACGAGATCCGCATCTCGGTCAGGTCCGCGATGCACCAGAACGCGGTGGCGGACTCACCGCCCCACAGCTCGGGGTGCCGGCACAGCGAGTCGGGCGGGTTCTCGTGGTCGGAAAGCATCTCCCGCAGCTCCCCGGAATCGATCGTGCCGGGCCTCCGCGAATCGAGCAGCTCCCGGGCCCTTCGGTACCGGACCGCGGAGCGTTCGGCGTACTCGAGGTCGCCTTCGTACCCCAGCATGCTGTCGCACACGTAGTGGTTCGTGTGTGCGAGGTGGCCGGCTTCGTCCGGGCCGGTCAGCTCCGCCTTCGTGGCCGAACCCTCCACGTTCACCGCCTCGCCGTCGCGGGAGACGAGCACGTTGTTGTAGGAGGACGCGCGGTCGTGGCGGAGGGCCTCGCCCACCATCATGTCCATGGTGGGTTGGCGAAGCATCGAGCGGACCTGGATCTCGCGGGGGATGCCGATCCGCTCGTCGTTGGGGGAGAGCTCGTTCCCGGTGAGCGAGAGGCCGGCCGAGTTCCACCCGGCGCTGATCCAGACTCCGTTCCCGATGGTGAGGACCACGGGGTCGCCCGGGATCTCCCATTCGATCGCCACGAGTTGGTCCTGGTACTTCCGGGTCATGTCGTTGTTGTGCGCCACCAGGACGCGGTCGCCGGCGGTGGCCGGCGGCACGGCCACCAGGTCGCTGCACCTGCCCCTCAGCGTGTGCGCCCGGGGCTCGTACCAGATCTCCTCGACGGCGCAGGCGAACAACGCGAGGGGGTCGACGTCCGCGGCCTCCGCCGCCCCTTCCAGCTCCTCCACGTACCAGGGGTAGGCCGCGGCGGTCACCTCCCGGTATCGGTCGGCCAGCGCGAGCTGCTCGGCCCGGGTCCGGCCCGGCGGGATCTCGGCGTCGAACTCCACGGCCTCCCGGATCGCGGCTGCGCACGCCGCGCCGACCTGGGCTCCGGCCTCGCGGTGCGTGCCGCTCACGTGGACGACGTGCATCGGCGGCGGTGCGGTCACGGGCCCATCGTAGTCCGCGGCGGCGAGCCGGCGCGCTCCGGTTCGGCGCCCCTATCCGACCGGCAGGGGCGGGGGCGGCGGCGCGGGCATGGGGGCCATCGCGGGCTCCGTCTTCGGGCGGGCCGCCACGGCCAGGATGCCTAGTCCGTAGGCGACGGCGACGAACCCCACCAATCCACCGAGGAACGGGACGAGCGACACCACCCTGACGATGCCCCACCCGGCCAGGAAGGCCAGGAACGGGCTAGTCGGGAGCTTCACCAGGGCCCGGCCAAGGGCGAACGACGACGCCGTGTATCCGAGCGTGTAGATGAGGGCCAGGCCGAGCAGCATCCCCAGTCCGAACGGGATGCCCACCAGGGTCACGAGAGCGATCACCGACACGATGGGGATGCCGAAGACCAAGAGCAGCCCCCAGATGATGGAGCGCCCGACCCCCCGCACGGCCGCGGCAGCCGCGGCTTCGGCGGCCCGAGGCGCGAAGGCCACCAGCAGCAGCCCGAAGACGAGGGTCGAGACGGAGATCGCGACCCACACCGCGAACCGGCTGATCCACCCGATCCGCCCCAGGGCTACCTCGACGTTTACGCGGCGCCGGTCACCCTCCACCGTCGCCCCCGAGGCGATGTCCGGCCGTGACTGCGTGACCAGGTCCCCGCCGACCCGGGCCCCGTCGGCCAGCGTGACGTCCCCGTTGAACGACGCCACGTCGCCCGTGACCGTTCCCGAGATCGCGAGGTCCCCGTTGAAGACGAGGACATCCCCACGCACGGTCCCATCGATGGTGGCCGAGCCGTTGAAGATGACCACGTCGCCCACGGTCTCACCTTCGGCGACCACGACCCTGCCGGTGAGGACGATCTGCTCGTCTCGCTCGGCCTCCTGAGCCAGAGCCGGAGCCGCGAGCGCGGTGGCCAGCGGGACGGAAAGAAGGATGGAGACGCTGACGGAACGAAGGCGGCGAGCGACCGTCATGGTGGCCTCCTCTCGGTTGCCGGGAGACGCTTCTATCACACATGGCCTTGCTTCGGCCGGGGATCGCGCCCTATGGTCGGATGGTCCGGCATCGACCAGGGGGAGGTCAGAGCGAATGAGCGGCCCGATCCAGCTTCCACCACCGCCGCCGCTTCGGCAGCGAAGCGTGGGCGATATCCTGGGGGACGCATTCCGGCTGTACGCGAAGCACTGGCTCATGCTCGTGTAGGTCGTGGCGGTCGTGGCCGTGCCGCTGACCCTGATCCAGTACCTCGTCACCGACCAGCTGGCCGAGAACGTCGTCCTCCGCAGGGGCGCCGGCGGCGGCACCATCGAGATCGTCTCCGAGGGCGACCTCTGGCGGGGCGCCGTCACGGCGCTCGTCGTCGCCGTCGTGTCCTTGCTGGTCACGCAGATCCTGATCGGGGCCATCGCGTGGACGGTGGCCGGGATCTTGGTCGGGAGGGAGCCATCGCTCTCCGACTCCTACCGGTTCGGGGCGGCCCGGATCTGGTCGATCCTGCTGGTCGGTGTCCTCGCGGGCCTGGCCATCGTGGGTGGGTTCATCCTGCTCATCATCCCGGGACTCATCGTGCTGACCCATCTAGCGTGCTCGATCCCCGCGCTCGTGGTGGAGGGCAAACGCGGACGGGCGGCCCTGTCCCGATCATGGCGCCTCGTCCGCGGTCGCGCCTGGCCGGTGTTCGGCGCCCTCGTCGTCACCGGGATCCTCACCGGGTTCGTCAGCAGCGTTCTCACGGCGCCGGTGAGCGAGGGCTGGTTCGCCCAGGGCCTGTTGGCCTCGCTCGCGTCGGTGATCACCACCCCGTTCACGGCCCTCGTGGTGGGCCTGC
>DASWJF010000047.1:0-4320 GCA_036397275.1 Actinomycetota bacterium | reverse complement strand
CCCCCGCCGCCAGGGCCCGCTTCACCTGCTCCCGGGTCCCGATGCCGCTCTCCAGCACACCGATCCGGTCGCCGGGGATCGACCGAAGGAGTCCCAGGGCGTGGTCCTCGTCCACCGCGAGGCTCTCCAGGTCACGCGCGTTCACGCCGACCACTTTCGCGCCCGACCCGACCGCTTTCTCCAGGTCCTGCTCTCCGTGGGCCTCGACGAGCGCCCCCATCCCGAGGTCCTCTGCCGCGCCGAGCATGGCCTTGAGCTCGGCCTCGGTGAGCGCTGCGGCGATCAGCAGCACGGCGTCGGCCCCCGCCACCCGAGCCTCGATGAGCTGAGCCGGATGCACCAAGAAGTCCTTGCGAAGGACGGGGATCGTGGTTGCGAGGTGGACGGCCCGAAGGTCGGCCAGCGAGCCGTCGAAGTGCACCGGTTCCGTGAGCACGGAGATGGCGGCCGCTCCGGCCGCCTCGTACGCGCGCCCCTGCGAAGCGGGATCGGCCTTCGTGATCCGCCCGGCCGACGGCGACGACCGCTTGAGCTCGGCGATCACCGCCGGCGGCTCGGCCGACCACAGGCCCCCGGCGAACCCGCGGGGGGGCGGCATCCTGATCGCCAGCGCCATGAGCCCGGCCTCGTCGATGGGTTGCCGTTCGAGCCTGCGCCTCACGCCGTCCACGGTCTCGGTCAGGAATCCCATGGTCGGGCAAGTGTAGCGGCCGACCCTCACGCTACCGCGGACAGCGCCACCCGGAGGTCGAGCCCCTCGTACAGCGCCCGGCCCACGACCGCCCCCTCGAGGCCCTCCCCCAGCGCGGCCAGAGCCCGAAGGTCGTCCACGCCGCGGACGCCGCCCGCCGCGATCACCGGTCGTCCGGTGGACGTCGCCAGGGCCCACGCCCCGTCGAGGTCCGGGCCTTTCAGGGCCCCCGCCCGGCCCACATCGGTGTGCACGTACCGGGCGACGGGAAGTCCGTCCAGCCATTCCAGCGTCTCCCACAGCGGGAGCTCGACCCCGACCATCCCCCGGGGCCGGATGGTGGCCCCGTCGGCCTCGAGCCCCACGGCCAGGACCTCCCCGTACCGAGCCACCAACTCCGCGGTCCCTCCCCGGTCCACCAGGGCGGCGGAGCCCAGCACCACCCGCGAGGCCCCTGCCGACATGGCGTCGTCGATCTCCGCCTCCGACCTCACGCCCCCGCTCGCCTGCACCCGGGCCCCCACGGCGGCGATGGCCCGCACGACGTCGAGGTTTCGGAACTCCCCGGCCAGGGCCAGGTCCATGTCCACGACGTGGATCCAGGTGGCCCCGGCCTCCACGAACGACCGAGCCGCGGCGACGGGATCCCCACCGAACGCGTCCACCGGCACGGCACCCTCGGCGGTGAGGCGGGCCAAGCGGCCTGCCGAGACGTCGACGGCGGGGATGACCAGGAACCGCACGACCGCAGAGCGTACCGGCGGGACGGGCGGACCGGATCGCTGGGAGCACGTGATGAGGCCGGAGGTCGCCTCGCCGGGAGCGGGCGATCAGGCCGAGGGTCGGACCGCCGCGGGCTCTCCCGGAGCGTCGGGAACCCTGATCACCGCTTCGGCCGGTGGCTCCACCCCGCTCTCGACCCGCGCCGCGTGCGGCCCCAACAGGTGGCGGAGCTCCGAGAGCAGGCCGGCCGCCGGCTCCACCCGGTGGGTGCCCACCTCGAGCGGCGTCGTCCCCTGCGAGGAGATGAACCGGACCTTGACCGGCGTGGAGCCGGGGTGCGCGCCGAGCAGCTCCTTCAGCCGGGCGATGACGGCGTTCGTGCAGCTCGCCGCGGCCAGGTCCACCACCAGCATGCCCTTGGTCGTGGGCGCCGGCCCGGCCGTCCCCAGGTCCAGCTCCCTGATCTCCACCGCCCGGAGCTGGAGCTCGCCCCGGCCCCGGAAGTCCGCCCGCCCCTTCACCAGGACGATCGCATCCGGCTCGACGAGGTGCGGCACCTGCTCGAACACGCTGGGGAACGCGATCACCGAGACGCCGCCCGCCAGGTCCTCCAACCGGAACAGCGCGTAGGGCTCGCCCTTCTTCGTGTACCGCCGGGCCACCGCGGCCACGATCCCCCCAACGGTGACGAGATCGCCGTCGCCGAGCGTCACCACCTCGGCCACCTCCATGTCGGTCTGGGCGGCCAGGCGGTCCCGCACCCCGAGCAACGGGTGGTCGGTGACGTACTGGCCGAGCATCTCCTTCTCCAGCCGGAGCAGGGTGCGCCTGTCGAACTCCTCTCCCGAGAGCACCGACTCGTCGATCTCCGATGCCGCATGCTGTCCCCCGCCGAACAGCGAGAACTGCCCCGCGGCCTCGGCCTTGCGCTCGGCGGCGATCGGTCCCGAGACCTTCTCCTGGCTCTCGAGAAGTGCCTTGCGCGCGTACCCCAGCGAGACGAAGGCCCCCGCCAGCGCCAGGCTCTCCAGCACCTTCTTGGTCAGGACCCCTGGGTCGACCTTCCGGCAGAAGTCTGCGAAGGACCGGAACTCGCCCTTGGCCGCCCGCGCCTCGATGATCTGCGCCACGGCCCCGGCCCCCACGTTCCGAACCGCCGACAGCCCGTAGCGGATCTTCGGCTCGCCCCCCCGCACCGGGGCGAAGTCCAGCTCGGACTCGTTCACGTCGGGGGGCAGGACCTCGACGCCCATCAGCCGGCACGCGTTCAGGTAGAACGGCTTCTTGTCCTTGTCGTCCTTCACGCTGGTGAGGACGGCCGACATGTATTCCACGGGGTGGTGGGCCTTGAGATACGCGGTCTGGTAGGCCACGTACGCGTACGCGCACGCGTGCGAGGCGTTGAACCCGTAGTCGGCGAACGGGGTGATGAGCTCGAAGATGTCCTCGGCCAGGCGCCGCTGGTACCCGCGCGACGCGGCCCGCTCAACGAACGTCTGGCGGTGCGGGACCAGCATCTCCCGGATCTTCTTCCCCATGGCCTTTCGGAGGGTGTCCGCCTCGCCCATCGAGTACCCGGCCATGCGCACGGCGACCTGCATGACCTGCTCCTGGTACACGATGATCCCGTACGTGTTGCCCAGGACCTCCTCGAGGTCCGGGTGGGGGTAGGTCACCGGCTTGCGCCCGTGCTTGCGTTCGGCGTACTCGACGTGCTGTCCGAGCGACAGCAGCCCGGGGCGGTACAGGGCGACCAGGGCCATGAGGTCCTCGAACCGGTCGGGCGCGAGCGTCTGGATCAGCTGGCGCATCCCGGGGCTCTCCAGCTGGAACACCCCCGTGGTGTCGCCGCGGCGCAGCATCTCGTACGCGGCCTGGTCCTCCAGCGGCACGTGGTCGATGTCGAGCTCGAGGCCCTTGCGCCGGAGCAGGGCCAGCGTGTCCTCGATCACCGAGAGGTTTCGAAGGCCCAGGAAGTCCATCTTCAGCAGGCCGAGCTTCTCCACCCCGTGCATGTCGAACTGCGTGACGATCCGCCGCGAGTCGTCCTTCGAGTCCTTCGACAGCTTGAGGGGCAGGTAGTTCACGAGGGGGGCGTCGCCGATCACGACCCCGGCGGCGTGGACCGAGTCCTCCCGGCGGAGCCCCTCCAGGGCCCGGGCGGTGTCGACGATCTCCCTGGCCTCGGGCTCCTTCTCGTAGGCCTCGTGGAGCTCCGGCGACAGACCCAGCGCCACCTCGATGGTGTGCTCCCGGCCCAGCACGGCCGGCGGGTACATCTTGCACAGCCGGTCGCCAACGGAGGCCGGGAACCCCAACACGCGGGCCGCGTCGCGGATGCCCTGCTTCCCCTTGATGGTCTGGAACGTGATGATCTGAGCCACGTGGTCGGAGCCGTACTTCGAGGCCACGTACCGGATGACCTCGTCCCGCCGCCGCTCGTCGAAGTCCATGTCGATGTCGGGCATCTGCTTGCGCTCGGGGTTCAGGAAGCGCTCGAAGATCAGGCCGTACCGGAGCGGGTCGAGATCGGTGATGCGGAGCGCGTACGAGACGACCGAGCCGGCCGCCGAGCCCCGGCCCGGGCCGACCCGGATCCCGCTCTCGCGGGCGAACCGGATCAGGTCCCACACGATCAGGAAGTAGCCGGCGAACCCCATCCTGGTGATGACGTCGAGCTCGTGGTCGATCCGTGCCCGGATCTCAGGCGTGACCTCCCCGTAGCGCTGCCCGGCTCCCTCCCCCACGAGGCGGCGGAGGTAGGCGTCCCGGTCCATGCCCCCCGGCGGCTCGAAGCTCGGCAGATGGAGGTCGCCGTACGAGAGCTCGAGCTCGCACATCTCGGCGATCAGCAGGGTGGCGTCGCAGGCCTCCGGGAGCTCGCGGAACACCTCGCGCATCTCCTC
>DASWJF010000046.1:0-11464 GCA_036397275.1 Actinomycetota bacterium | reverse complement strand
GTCATGGACGTCCGCCTCACCTGGTAGCTCCGGTCTCGGCCGGGCGGCCCTGAAGGCGCTCGCCGCCCGCCACGGGATCCATCCCTCCAAGGCTCTCGGCCAGAGCTTCCTGGCCGACCCCAACCTGGCGCGCGCGATCGTGGCCGATGCCGGCGTGCGCGCCGGGGAGCCCGTCCTGGAGGTCGGTGCGGGCCTCGGCTCCCTCACCGTGGCCCTGGCCGAGACGGGCGCACAGGTCGTGGCCGTGGAGCTCGATCGGGCCCTGGTGCCGGCGCTCCGGGAGGTACTCGGGCCCTTCCCCAACGTCAGGGTGGAGGTGGGCGACGCCCTCCGGATGGACTGGGATCACGTGCTGGGAGCGAGCGAACGAAGGATGGTGTCGAACCTTCCCTACAACGTCGCCGTACCGCTCCTGGTGGGGATGCTGGACCGGGCCCCTCAGATCTTCGAGTACGTCGTGATGGTCCAGCGGGAGGTGGGGGAGCGGCTGGCGGCGAGGCCCGGGGAACAGGCGTACGGCGCCGTCAGCGTTCGGGTCGCGTACCGGGCGGAAGCCAGGGTGATCCGGCGCGTCCCGGCCACCGTGTTCTGGCCCCGGCCGAACGTGGAGTCGGTGCTCGTCCGGATCACGCCCCGACCGGCGCCGGTCGATGTGGATCCGACCGTCCTGTTCCGCGTGATCGAGGAGGGCTTCGCGGAGCGGCGAAAGACCATGGGCAACGCGCTTCGACGGCTCGGCCTGGACCCGTCGTCGGCCTCCCGGATCATGGCGGCCTGCGGGCTCGAGCGGGAGGTCCGGGCGGAGCGGCTCTCCCTCGCGGACTTCGCCCGCGTCGCGGACGCGCTCGTTCGGGAAGGAGAGATCGGGTGAGGCGAAAGTCGATCCGTCGCGACGCCCACGCGAAGCTGAACGTGTTCCTCCGGGTCCTGGGGCGACGGGTCGACGGCTATCACGACCTGGAGAGCCTGGTGCTGCCGATCTCCCTGGCCGACCGGGTGACGGCGCGCTCCGCCGACTCGCTTCGGGTCTCGTCGAAGGGCGCCGATCGCTTCGCGGGGAAGGTCCCGGGGGGTGGATTGAACCTCGCTCTGGTCGCCGCCCTGGCCCTGGCGGACCGATGCGAACAGGCCGGTGGGGCCGACGTCCAGATCGACAAGCGCATCCCCGTGGCGGCCGGCCTGGGGGGCGGGAGCGCCGACGCCGCCGCCACCATCTCGGCCCTGGACGAGCTGTGGGGCTGCGGGCTCGGCCCGGGGGGCCTGGCGGACGTGGGGGGTCGAGTCGGCTCCGACGTCCCGGCCATGCTGGCCGGCGTCCCCGTGCTGATGCGGGGACGAGGCGACGTGATCGAGCCCGCCTCGGTCGAGGAGCTGTGGTGGGTCCTGGTGACCTTCGACTTCGGCGTCCGGTCCCCCGACGCGTACCGGTGGTGGGATGAGGATCGCGCGCCGTCCGGTCCCGACCCCGGGCCGATCCTGGAGGCATCGGCGAAGGGCGATGCCGAGCTGCTCGGCCCGCTCCTGTTCAACGACCTCGAGGCTCCGGTGTTCGCCCGGCATCCGGAGATCGCTGAGGGGAAGGCGAAGCTGCTCGGCGCCGGCGCCCTCGGCGCGGTCATGAGCGGGAGCGGATCCTCGGTGGCGGGCCTGGCCCGCGACGAAGCACACGCCGGGTCGCTGGCCAAGGCGTTCCGCGGCGCCTTGGTGGTGTCCGGCCCTCCCGAAGAGCCGGGTACGGCCCGGACCGGCCCCGGTCGGGGATAATCGGTTCCTCTCCGGGGTGGTCTAACGGTAAGACGCGGGCCTTTGGAGCCCTCGATGGAGGTTCGATTCCTCCCCCCGGAACCCGGCGAAGCGGGGACCCCTGACCGGCCGTCTTGCCAGCCGGTGTCCCCCCCGGTACAAAGGGCTCGGCGTCAATCGAACTGAGGATGTCGGTGCCCGAGAAGACCCGCCCTTCCCTCGCCTCGGTCCTGCTCGCCGCGGGCCAGGGCAAGCGGCTGAAATCGAAGCTCCCCAAGGTGCTGCATCCGGTGTGCGGACGGCCGGCCCTGTGGCACGTGTCGAAGGCAGCGGTGGCTGCCCGGCCGGATCGTTTGATCGTCGTGGTCGGCCACGGAGCCGAACAGGTGGAGGAGGCCGTCCGGTCCTGGAACCTCTCGCCGGAGCCGGTCTTCGTGGACCAGGGCGAACCGCTCGGGACCGGTCACGCCGTGGCGGCCGCGGAGGACGCCGTGGGCCGGGCAGCCGAGGTATTGGTGATGGGAGGGGACGACCCCCTGGTGGAGGGCCACCACGTCCGAAAGCTCCTCGGGGTGCACCGGCGGACGCGGTCCGCGGCGTCCATCCTTTCCACCGAGGTCGACGCGCCGGGCGGCTACGGCCGGGTTATCCGCGAGGGGAACCGACTGCGCGGGATCGTTGAGGAGATCGAGCTCTCGCCGGAACAGCGGGCCATCCGGGAGATGTCGACGCTCGTGTACGTGTTCCGCCGGGATGACCTGTACAAGGCGCTGCCCCTCGTGGGGCGGGACAACCGCCAGCGCGAGCACTACCTGCCGGACGTCCTCGGCATCCTCATGGACAAGGGCGAGCGGGTCTCGGCGGTGCTCGGGGACTTCGGCGGATGGGCCGGGGTCAACGCCCGCGACACCCTCGCCACAGCCAACCGCGTCATGCGCGAGCGGATCAACGCGCGGCACATGGAGAACGGCGTCACCCTCGTGGACCCCTCGGCCACCTACATCGACGTCGAGGTCAAGATCGGCCGGGACTCGGTGGTCTACCCCCACACGTTCCTTGAGGGAGCCACGCGGATCGGTCGCGACTGCGTGATCGGGCCCTCGGTCGGTATGATCGACACGACCGTGGGCGACGGCTCCGAGGTGTACTTCTCGGTGGTGGAGCGCTCGAGGTTCGGCAGGAACGTGAGCGTGGGCCCGTTCGCCCGCGTCCGGCACGACACGATCCTGGAGGACGGCGCGAAGGCAGGTACCCACGTCGAGATCAAGGCATCCCGGGTGGGCAAGGGCTCGAAGATCCCGCACCTGTCCTACGTGGGCGACACCACCATCGGCAAGGGCGCGAACGTCGGCGCGGGGACTGTGACGGTGAACTACGACGGGTACCGGAAGCACCGAACGGCCATAGGGGACGACGCGCGGATCGGTTCGGATACCATGCTGGTGGCGCCGGTTCGGATCGGCAAGGGCGCCGTGACGGGGGCTGGGTCGGTGATCACGAAGGACGTTCCGCCGGGCGCGCTCGCCGTGGAGCGCGCCGAGCAACGTACCGTCAAGGGTTACCGGAAGCGGAAGGACGCCGAGGCCGCGACGAAGGCGACGACGAAGGCGACGGATAAGAGCCGGGGCAAGGGGAAGCTCTAGGGGGGCGCGCCGTGGAGATCGTCACCAAGAAGAAGATGATGCTGTTCTCGGGGACCACGCACCCCGCGCTGGCCGCCGAGATCGCCAACCACCTCGCGATCAAGCTGTCCCCCTGCAAGATCTCCCGGTTCGCCTCCGGCGAGATCTACGTGCGGTCGGAGGAGAGCGTCCGGGGGGCCGACGTGTACGTGATCCAGACCCATGCCGACCCGGTGAACGAGTCGATCATGGAACAGCTCATCATGCTCGACGCGATGAAGCGAGCCTCGGCGAAGCGCATCACGGCGGTGGTCCCGTACTACGGCTACTCGCGGCAGGACAAGAAGGGGCTGGCCCGGGAGCCGATCTCCGCGAAGCTCGTCGCCGACCTGCTCTCGGTGGCCGGAGCCGACCGCGTGATCTCGGTGGACCTGCACAGCGGGCAGATCCAGGGGTACTTCGACTTCCCGTTCGACCACCTGACGGCGCTGCCCATCCTGTCGGAGTATCTCTCCGGCGAGCTGGGGCTCCACGACGAGGACGTCGTCGTGGTGGCGCCGGACGCCGGCCGCATCAAGACGGCCGAGCGGCTTCGCGAGCACCTCCACGCCGACCTGGCCTTCCTGTACAAGCGGCGGTCCCGCCGGGAGGCCCACAAGATCGAGGAGATGGCGGTGGTCGGCGAGGTCGATGGCCGGCCGTGCATCCTGGTCGACGACATGATCGACACGGCCGGGACCGTGGCGAAGGGCGCCGCGGCGCTGGCGCAGCAGGGCGGCGGGCCGATCTTCGCCGCGGCCACCCACGGGGTGCTCTCGGGCAAGGCCGTCCAGCTCCTCGAGGAGGCGCCGATCCAGGAGGTCGTGGTCACCAACACGGTGCCGATACCCGAGGAGAAGCAGTTCGCGAAGCTACGGGTGCTGTCGATCGCACCGCTCATCGCGATGGCGCTACGAGCGGTGTTCGAGGACACCTCGGTGTCCGAGATCTTTCGGGGCGAGAACCAGCTCTAATCCGGCGGCTTCCTTCCCTTCCACCGCCTTCAAAGACGCGCCGGGCTCCCGATCGGTATCGGAGGGTCGCGACGATCTGGTCGTTGGTACGATTCGCGGCCGGAGGGAACCACATGGAACTCAAGCTCGAGGCCGAGAAGCGGGACGAGTCCGGCAAAGGCGCGGCGCGCAAGCTCCGGGCCCGCGGCAGGGTGCCCGCGGTGCTGTACGGGCACGGCGTTGGCCCCGTGTCCGTGTCGGTGGGCGCCAAGGACCTGTACCGGGTGCTCCACGGGAGCGCGGGGACGAACGTCCTGGTGAACCTGACGGTGGACGGCGCCGAGCATCTGGCCCTGCCCCGGGAGATCCAGCGCGACCACGTGCGCGGCCGGTACGTCCACGTCGACTTCCTCGCGGTGCGCCGGGACGAGAAGGTGACGGTCTCGGTGCCGGTCCGGGTGGTGGGCGAGTCGCCGGGCGTGAAGGTCGGCGGGGTCGTGGAGCACCACCTGTGGGAGCTCCAGGTCGAGTGTCTGCCTGGGGACGTCCCCGACGGCATCGACGCCGACGTCTCCGAGCTCCAGGTGGGCGATTCCCTTCGGGTCTCCGACATCGTCGCGCCCGAGGGCGTGACCGTCCTCACGCCTCCCGAGGAGAGCCTCCTGTCGGTCGTGGTGCCGCAGGTGCGCGTGGTCGAGGAGGTCGCGGAGGTGGCCGAGGGCGAGGAGGCGGCGCCGGCAGAAGGCGAGGAGGCGCCCGCGGAGGAGGCCGGGACCGAGGAGGGCGGCGAGGGCTAGCCGGCCCATGCCGCTCCCGCGCACGCCGCCCCCGCCCATACCGCTCCCGATCCGTCCGCCGATGGCGCAACGTCTCCCATGACCTGGCTCGTCGCCGGGCTCGGGAACCCCGGCGACCGCTACGCCAGGACCCGGCACAACATCGGCGCGATGGTGGTGGACGAACTGGCCGCAGGCGCCGGCGAACGGTTCCGCAAGGCTCGGTTCATCCCGGCCGACGTCGCGGAGATCCGGGCCGACGGCGAGCGGGTGCTCCTCGTGAAGTCCCACACGTACATGAACGAGTCCGGCCCGGCGTACGCCTCGGTGGCCAAGAAGAACCGGATCACGCCCGACCATGTGGTCGCGGTCCACGACGAGCTGGACCTGCCATTCGGTGCGCTCCGCGTAAAGTTCGGCGGCTCGACCGCCGGCCACCACGGCCTGGACTCCCTGGCGGCGGCCCTCCGCACCCCCGGCTTCTATCGCCTGCGCCTTGGGATCGGGCGACCCCCCGGCCGGCAAGACCCCGCGGACTTCGTGCTCGAGCCCTTCGGCAAGCGCGAGCAGGCGGATGCGGCGGTGCTCGTGGGCGACGCGGCCGAGGCCGTGCTCTCCCTCGTGCGTGACGGGCTGGCGGCCACGCAGGATGGGTTCAACCGGCCTGGTCCAAAGGAGTAGCGCGGCCCCGCCATTCGGCCTACTCGGGGCCGGGTCCCGGGGGACGCCTCGGCTCACCCCCACCCGACCTACATTTCCTACCCCCGGCGGATGTACCCCACCTGGCCGATGGGCAAGACTCGGCGCGGAGGTGGTTCGATGCGAGAGAAGATCGTTCGCATCTTGATCTCCGGTGCCACGTTGGCCTCTCTGCTGTGGGCCGCGGGCGCAGCGAAGTGGAAGTCGTAGACAGTACGGAAAGGAGGATTCTCGTGCGCGTGCGCCGGATCCTGTACGCCTTTGGCTGGCTCGTCTCCCTCGCGCTCGCCGTCGGAGCCAGCTGGAAGTCCTAGAGGGCACAGGTCACGCGGCTGCCCCCGGAGCGGCCTCCCACGGGAGGCGGCACCGGGGGCGGTCCGCTGGAGGGCCACGGTGATCGGAACCGAAGGACGGTCGCACCACCCGCTCCATCGCCCCACCTATCTGCCATGAGACTGATCATCTCCTCACTCGCGCTCGCCGTCGTCGTCGGCTACCTGGCCGGCGGACGGCTCGCACCGCTCGCCCAGCTCGAGATCCGGTGGCCGTACGTGGCGCTGGCGGGGCTCGGACTCCAGGTGGCGCCCGTTCCCGGCCCCACCCTGCCGCTCGTGCTGCTGCTCGTGTCCTTCGTCCTCCTCGTCGCCTTCGCCGCGGTGAACGTGAGGGCGAGGGTGGTCGGCTTCCCGCTCATCCTGATCGGCATCGTCCTCAACTTCGCCGTGATCGGGGTGAACCAGGGGATGCCGGTAAGCCGGGAGGCGCTGGTGGCGTCGGGCCAGGCGGAGACGCTCGCGCTGCTCGCCCGGGACGGTGGGGTCAAGCATCACCTGGCGGGGCCGGACGACCGGCTCCTGTTCCTGGGCGACGTCATCGTGATCCGGCCCGTCTCGATGGTCGCGAGCGTCGGCGACCTGATCGCCTACGCGGGGGTCCTGTGGCTGGTCTTGATGGGCATGGTGGGGCAGGTAGCGCAGGTTCGACTGCCGCCCATTCCGGTCGGGGTGACCTCGGACGCGATCCGGAGCTTGCAGCATGTCCGCTGAGGCCGCCGTACACGTATGGCATCGCCGGGGGGACCGGCCGGCGCGGACTGCCTCGATCCGGATCTACGAGCTGGCCGTGATCCTCCCGCTGCTCGCCTGGCTCACCTGGGCGTTCTTCCGCTCCCCGGCTCAAATCAGCGATCCGCTGCTCCTCGAGTGGGTGGTGGCCATCGCGATCGTGGACCTGCTCCCCATCCCCACCACCGTGGGACTGCCGTTCAGCTTGAGCTTCCCCCTCCAGCTCTCGGTGGCCCTGATCTACCCGGCCCCGGTGGCCGGGGCCCTGGCCCTCCTCGGCAGCAGCGACTGGCGGGAGTTCCGGAGGGAGATCCCGTTCGCGCAGGGGGTGTGGAACCGCTGCCAGATCGCCTGGTCCGTGGTGATCGAGAGCGTGCTGTTCCATCACCTGGCGTCGTTGGGGTCCCACTGGTACGTGCTCGGCGCCTCCGTGCTGCTGTGCGCGGTCGTGGGGTACTCGGTGAACACGATCCTGGTGGCATGGCACTTCCACATGCGGTCGAAGGAACCCACGCTCCACATCCTCAAGGAGATGCACGTCGGCGTGTTCGGAGAGTTCGTCCTGAGCTACATGGGGCTGGCGCTGTTCGCCGTCATCGTGGCCACGGCGTTCTTTCGCATCGGCCCGTGGTCGATCGCCGTGTTCATCGCCCCGCTCGCCTTCGCCCGGCAGATGTTCACCCGCACCCAGTCGCTCCAGGAGGCGACGGTCGAGCTCGAGGCGAAGCAACGCGAGAACGAGTATCAAGCGCTGCACGACGCGCTGACCGACCTGCCCAACCGCGCGCTCTTCCAGAACAAGGTGCGCGAGACGATCGAGGCGATCTCGCCGGTGGAAGGGGGCCACCTCGTCGCCGTGATGCTGATGGACCTGGACCACTTCAAAGAGATCAACGACACCCTGGGGCATCACTTCGGGGACCTGCTCCTCCAGCAGATCGGGCCCAGGCTTTCGACCGTCCTTCGCGAGCAGGACCTCATGGCCCGGCTTGGCGGCGACGAGTTCGGCATCGTGTTGCCGGACATCCCAGATGAGACGACCGCGATCCGGATCGCCGAGCGGATCCTGGAGGAGCTCGAGCAGCCACTCTCGGTGGAAGACCTTCAGCTCGACGTGTCCGGGAGCATCGGGATCGCCATCTACCCGCTGCACAGCCTCAGCGGGGAGACGCTCCTCCGCCGGGCCGACGTCGCGATGTACGCGGCGAAGGAGTCGGGCGGCGGCTTCGAGGTGTACACCTCGTCCCTCGACGACCACAGCCCCGACCGGCTCACCTTGATCGGGCAGGTCCGGCCGGCCATGGAGAACCACGAGTTCGCGCTCCACTACCAGCCCAAGGTCTCGGTGAAGGACGGACGGACCGCCGGGGTCGAGGCCCTGATCCGGTGGCAGCACCCCGAGCGCGGTCTCGTCGAGCCCGACGAGTTCATCCCCATGCTCGAGCGCACGGCGCTGCTCCGCCCGCTGACGCTGTACGTGATCAACGAGGCGCTCCGCCAGGCGCACGCGTGGGCTCGCCAGGGACTTAACCTCGAAGTGGCCGTGAACCTGTCGCCCCGAAGCCTGCTCGACCCGCAGCTCCCGGACCAGGTGGCAGCCCTGCTCTCGCAGTGGGCCATTCCACCCGCGCACCTGACGCTCGAGCTCACCGAGAGCTTCTTGATGGCGGACTGGGGGCGCTCGGTGGGGACGATGGCGCTGCTTTCGGAGGTGGGCATCACGCTGTCGATCGATGACTTCGGGACCGGCTACTCCTCGCTCAACCACCTGAAGCGGCTCCCCATCCACGAGATCAAGATCGACCGGTCCTTCGTCGTGAACATGCGGGAGGACCCGAACGACCGGATGATCGTCCAGGCCACCGTCGACCTCGGCCGGAACCTCGGGCTGCGCGTCGTAGCCGAGGGGGTCGAGGACGCCGAGACCATGGAGCGGCTGGTGGAGATGGGCTGCGACATGGCTCAGGGCTACCACCTGTGCGTGCCCATGCCCGGGCGCGAGATCACCAGGTGGATGGAGGAGCGGGGCGGAGCCAGCGCCCTGGTCCCGCCGGAGCAGAACGGGGACCGTGCGGCGGACCCCCCGGCCATGAGCCACCTGAAGGCCGTCTAGGCCGCCGGTTCACCGCCACTCGCGCGCCGCCGGGTCGCCGCCCGCCGGTGCGCCCCCGCCACCGATCCACCGAGCCACCCTCCGCGCCACCCCGGGTACACTCGAACCCCAAGGCCCCGTCGCCCCGCGACGAGGTCTCTTCGTGCTGTCCGAGGTTCGAACGGAGTGACGTGACGCTCGACCGACTGCTCGACGACCTGGTCCGCTCGGAGCCGTTCGAACGGCTCCTGCTAGAGCGGGCCCGGCCCGTCCTGGCCCGGGCGGCGGCGGGCGCCGACTTCGTCGTCGCCGCCGTCGCCCGGGCCCTGGATGCGCCGATCCTGGCCGTGGGGCCCGGGCCCCGGGAGGCAGAGGAGCTGGCGCACGGGGTGGGGGCGTTTCTGGGACCCGAGCGGGTCGCGCTGCTTCCCGCGTGGGAGGCGCTCCCGTACGAGGGCATCAGCCCCTCGCCGGAGACCGCGGCCCGCCGGGCGGGGGCGGTCCGGGCCCTTCGGGAGGCGAGCGGTCCGTTCGTCCTCGTGACCCCCGCCCACGCCGCGCTCCAAGGGATCGCGCCGACCCTCGGCCTGGTCGAGCCGCTCGTCCTGTCCCCGGGCTCGCCGGTCGCGCCCGATGCGTTGGCCGAACGGCTGGTCGAGCTGGGCTACGTGCGCGCCGACGTCGTCGAGCATCGCGGCGAGTTCGCGGTGCGGGGCGGCATCGTCGATGTCTTCCCGGGAACGGCGCGCCGCCCGGTGCGGGCCGAGTTCGATGGCGACGACGTCGAATCGCTGCGGGAGTTCGTCCCGGCCACCCAGTTCTCCACCGAACCCGTCCGACGCGCCGAGGTCCAGCCGGTCCGCGAGCTGCTCGCCTCGGCGGAGCTGCGCGAGAAGGCCGAACGCCTGGCGCCGCGGTTCATGGACCGGTTCCGAGACCAGCTCACGCGGTTCGCCGACGGCCTGGTGTTCGAGGGGATGGAGGGGCTCGCGCCGCTGCTGTTCGACGAGATGCCCTTCCCGGCCGACCTGCTGCCGGCGGGGTCGTGGGTGGTGCTGTCGCAGGCCCGGAGGACGCTCGACCGGGCCCGCACGGCCGTGGAGGAGGCCGAAGCCCTGGCGGAGGCCTCGGGGTGGCCGGGCCCGCCCGTCCTGAAGCCGCTCGAGGAGGCCCTGCGCGGCAGGACCCGACTCGATCTCACCGAGTTCGCCGAGGGCATCGACCTCGGACTCGACGGATGGGGGACGGCCCGGGGCAAGGCGCCGGAGCTCGCGCAGCGCCTGGCCGATCTGGCCTCACGCGGCTACCGCGTCGTCGTTGCGGCGCAAGGCCACGGGAGCCTCGAGCGCGCGCGCGAGGTGGTCGGCGAGCGCGGCGTGCGTCTCGACGGCGAGGGTCGCGCGGTCGCGGTGGAGGCCGAGCTGGCCGGCGGCTTCGTGTTCGCGCCGGGGAAGCTGGCCGTGGCCACCGAGGAGGACCTGTTCGGTTCCCGCCGCCACACCCGGAGCGCGCCCCGCATCGCCCGGCGGCGGACCGACGCGATCGCGGCGGAGCTCCGGGCGGGCGACTTCGCCGTCCACCGGATCCATGGGGTCGGCCGGTTCGAGGGGATCCGGCGACGCGCGGTGGCCGGCGCCGAACGCGACTACATGGTCCTCGAGTACGCGGCCGGCGACCGGCTGTCGGTCCCCACCGACCAGGTCGGCATGGTGGCGCGGTATGTGGGCGGCGAGGTGCCGCGCCTTCACCGTCTTGGGTCGAGCGATTGGGCTCGGACCACCGCACGGGTCAAGCGAGCCGTGCGCGACATGGCCGGCGAGCTGGTCCGGCTCTATTCGGTCCGGATGAGCGTGCCGGGCCACGCGTTCGGCCCCGACACGCCGTGGCAGCGGGAGATGGAGGATGCCTTCCCCTTCGAGGAGACCCGCGACCAGCTCGCCGCCGCGGACGAGGTGAAGCGCGACATGGAGAGGCCGAAGCCGATGGACCGACTGGTCTGCGGGGACGTCGGCTATGGCAAGACCGAGATCGCGATCCGCGCGGCGTTCAAGGCCGTGATGGACGGGAAGCAGGTGGCGGTGCTGGTCCCCACCACGCTCCTCGCCGAGCAGCACTTCGTGACGTTTTCCGAGCGGTTCGCGGCGTTCCCGGTGACGGTGGCGATGCTGTCCCGATTCCTGTTACCGGCCGAGCAGCGGCAGGTGGTGGCGGACGTGGCCGCGGGCCGGATCGACGTGGTGATCGGGACGCACCGGCTGATCTCCGGCGACGTCGCGTTCCGCGACCTCGGCCTGGTGGTCGTGGACGAGGAGCAGCGGTTCGGCGTGGCCCACAAGGAGCGGCTGAAGAAGCTCCGGACCTCGGTGGACGTGCTCACGATGACCGCCACCCCGATCCCCCGGACCCTGGAGATGGCCCTCACCGGCATCCGCGACATGAGCGTGGTGGACACCCCGCCCGAGGACCGGCAGCCGGT
>DASWJF010000045.1:0-3999 GCA_036397275.1 Actinomycetota bacterium | reverse complement strand
ATGTGGCCGATGGTGCTCTCGGCCGCGTCGCGCACCACGGGAACCAGGAGGCCGCGCTCGGTGTCGGTGGCGATGCCGACGTGGACCCGCCGGTGCAGCCAGATCTGGCCCCGATCCCCCATGTAGGAGGCGTTCAACGCGGGATGCTCCTTGCAGATCTCGGCGAGGGCCCGCACCACGATCGGGAGCGGGCTCACGCCGAGCCCTCTTCGGAAGGCCTCGAGCGCCGTGCAGTCGAGGGTTCGGAACGCGGTGACGTGGGGGATCTGGCGAACGGCCCGCGTGAGGTTCTCCGCGATGGTCCGCCGGATCATGGAGATATGAGCGACTTCGACGTCGATCTCGGGCCCGCCCTTCGCGGCTCGCTCAACGTCCTCTCGAGTGATGCGGCCGCTCGGCCCGGTCCCTTCGGTGGCATCGAGGTCGATCCCGAGGTCCTTGGCGAGCCGCCGCACGGCGGGCGTCGCGGGTGGGGCGGCCTCCTCGGTGACCGGGGGAAGGGCGGCGTCCTCGGTGACGACGGGGGTGGCCGCGCCCTCCGTCGCCGCCGCGCCCTCCGTCGCCGCCTCGGCCTCCTCGACGTCGAACGTCACGAGCGCAGCCCCGACCTTGAGCGTCTCGCCCTCGGCGGCGTGGAGCTTCACGATGATCCCGGCGAACGGAGAGGGCACCTCGACCGTGGCCTTCGCCGTCTCGACCTCTACCAGCGGCTGGTTGAGGGCGACGACGTCGCCCTCGCTCACCAGCCAGTGGCCGATCTCCGCTTCCTCGAGGCCCTCACCGAGGTCAGGGAGCAAGAAGTCGCGGGTCGCCGTCAGTAGCTCACCGCCTTGCGGACGGCCGCGGAGATCCGTTCGACGCTCGGCAGGTAGCGCTGTTCCAGCGCGGCGGGCGGGTACGGCACGTCGTAGCCGGTGACCCGGATCACCGGCGCTTCCAGGTAGTCGAAGGCCTCCTCCATGATCCGAGCCGCGATCTCCGCGCCCATGCCGAGCGTCCGCGGCGCCTCATGGACCACCACCACCCGTCCGGTTCGCCGAACCGACTCGCCCAGCGTCTCCAGGTCGAGCGGAACCAGCGAGCGAAGGTCCACCACCCGGCACTCGATGCCTTCGCCGGCCAGGCCGTCGGCGGCCTCCAAGCACCGGGAGACCATCGCCCCGTACGCGACCACCGAGCACGATCCACCCTCGCGTCGGACCCAGGCGCGTCCGATCCGGGGGCCGTCGATGGCGAGCTCTCCCTGCTCCTTCGCCCAGTACCGGCTCTTGGGCTCGAGGAAGATCACCGGGTCGGGGTCGGCGATCGCCAGCGACAGCAGCCGGTACGCGTCGAGGGCACCGGAGGGCACGACGACCTTCAGCCCGGCCGTGTGGACGTAGTAGGTCTCCGGGCTCTCGCCGTGGTGCTCCTTGCCCCGGATGCCCCCGAACGACGGGATGCGGATCACGATCGGCATCTCAACGTCTCCGCGGGTCCGGTACCGGTACTTCGCGATGTGGCTGATCACCTGGTCGAGCGCCGGATACGAGAACCCGTCGAACTGCATCTCGGCGATGGGCCGCCACCCCGCGAGGCAGAGTCCCACGCAGATCCCGGCGATCCCGGCCTCGGCGATCGGGGTGTTGAACACGCGCTCCCGGCCGAAGTCCCGCTGGAGGCCGTCGGTCACGCGGAACACGCCGCCCAGCTCCCCGATGTCCTCGCCGAAGACGAGCGCGCGGGGGTCGTTCGCCAGGCCTTCCCGGAGGGCGGCGTTCAGGGCCGCGACCATGGTGTACTCAGCCATCGCCGCTCTCCTCGACCGAGCGGCGGTCACGCTCCAGCGTCTCCGGCGGGTCGGCATACGCGAACGCGAACAGCTCGTCGGCCGGCGGTGGGCCGACCGACGTGATCGCGGCCCGGATGTCGGCCACCCACTCCTTGGCTTCGTCCTCGCAGTCCGCCACGAATGCCTCCTCGGCCACGCCGGCAGCCAGCAGGTACGTGAGGTACCGGTCGATGGGGTCGCGCTTCCGCCAGGCGTTCACCTCGTCCGAGCTCCGGTACCGGGTGGCATCGTCGGCGGTCGAGTGCGGCCCCATGCGGTAGGTCATGGCCTCGATCAGGGTCGGCCCGTCCCCGGCCCTGGCCCGGTCCGCAGCGGCCTTCGTCACCGCGTACACGGCGAGCACGTCGTTCCCGTCCACCCGAACCCCCGGGAACCCGTAGCCCTCGGCGCGCTTGAAGATGGGCCCGGCGGTCTGCTCCTCGAGCGGGACCGAGATGGCCCACCCGTTGTTCTGACAGAACAGGACGGCGGGTGCCCGGAACACCCCCGCCAGGTTGGCCGCCTCGTGGAAGTCGCCCTCGGATGCTGAGCCGTCGCCGAAGTACGCGAGCGAGCACGCGCGCAGACCGTCGAGCTTGGCGCCCATGGCCCACCCCACCGCGTGAACGATCTGGGTGGCCACCGGCACGCAGATCGGCGCGAACCGTGTCGCGAGCGGGTCATACGCCCCCCCGTGCCAGATCCCCCGGTGGTACTGGAGGTACTGGACCACGTCGACCCCCCGCACGACCGCCACCGCGAGCTCTCGGAACGACGGGAACACGAAGTCCTCCGGCTCGAGGGCGTACGCGCTCCCGACCTGGGCCGCCTCCTGCCCCTCGAACGGCGGGTACACCGTGAGCTCGCCCTGCCGCTGGAGCGCCATGCATTCCCGGTCCAAGCGGCGGGCCAGGATCATCATCCGGAGCAGGTCGCGGAGCTCGTCGGGCTTCAGGCCCACATCCGTGTCGCCGGCCGGGGTTCCATCGGGCGCGATGAGCTGCACGAGGGCGTCGTCTTGCGGGTTCTCGTGTGTGCTCATGGGCACCGACCTCGAACGCGGCGGGTGCAGGAGAGCATATATGCTGGTTGCCGACGTGGTCCCCTGCGCCTACCTCCGCGTGTTCCAAGCCCTCGAGGCGTTCCCGCCCGACGAGCAGGCCCGGTGGGAGCGGTACATCGTCGTAGGCGGCGTGGTGCGTCCGCGACGACCCCGGTACCGGCAACGCGTCACCGCGAAGCTCCTCGGGATCCTGGCCGTGTCCGAGGCCGATGGCGCCGACGTCCGGCTGGTGAACGGGGCCTACTACGTGTGTCCGTGGCAGACACGCCTGCGAGTGCTGGCCGGTCTTCTCGCCTTCCGAGAGGCGGCGCCGTTCGAGGGCAGCGACGCCTTCGTCCCCGATTCGGAGGCCCGGCGCGCCGCCAAGGAGCTCGCGAGGATGCGGCGGCGAGATCCCCGGTCCATCTCATTCATCATGCAGAGCCCGTGGCACATCCCGGTCCGGTGGTTCGCGCTCTTCCGGGACGAGGAGCGGCGGCTGGTCGAGGAGGACGGCCGGCACCGGCTTCGCTACGTGACCACCGTTCGAAGAGCGATGCGCCGGGCCGAGCGGGCCGTCCCAGGCCTTCGCAGGGCGGACCTCGGACCGGTGGCCGACATGATCGTGGAGCTGTACGAGTGGCTCTCGGCGTTCGACCACCGCTCCATCGTGGAGCTGGACTACGGGGGACTCTGCGACTTCCTCACCTGGGACGAGCTGGACGACGACCACTCGGCGCGCGACATCCAAGACGCCCTGAAGGCCCTGTCGTCCGAAAAGTTCCCCCGCTCGGCCGAGCTATACCAGGCGGTCATCTCGCGGTGGGCCGAGGTCCGGGGCCACGAGAGCCTGAACTGACGAGCTCGGGCGCTCCGGCGAGGGGTGGCCAGGGGCAGAATCGAACTGCCGACACCGCGGTTTTCAGCCGCGTGCTCTGCCAACTGAGCTACCTGGCCCCGGCCGGCCTTCTGGCCGGACGCCGTGGTCCGGCCTGTCGGCCGCCTGGCGCGGGTGACGGGATTTGAACCCGCGATTACCGCCTTGACAGGGCGGTGAGGACGGCCAGGCTCCTCCACACCCGCGAGTCTTCGGTTGTGTGCCCCCAACGGGATTCGAACCCGTGTCGCCGCCTTGAAAGGGCGAAAT
>DASWJF010000044.1:0-4577 GCA_036397275.1 Actinomycetota bacterium | reverse complement strand
CGATCAGGCCACGCCGAGGAGCCAGAGCAGCAGCGCCTTCTGCGTGTGCATCCGGTTCTCGGCCTGGTCCCACACGGCGGAGTGCGGTCCATCGATCACCTCGTCGGTGATCTCCTGGCCGCGGTGCGCCGGCAGGCAGTGCAGCACGGTGACGTCGGGGGCGGCCAGCTTCACCATGGGTTGGTTCAGCTGGTACGCCGGGAAGACCAGCGCGCGTTCCCGGGCCTCGGCCTCCTGGCCCATGCTCGCCCACACGTCGGTGTACAACACGTCCGCGCCGGCGCAGGCCTCCTCGGGGTCGTTCAGGACCTCCACCTGCCCTCCCGTCGCCCTGGCGATCTCGCGGGCCCGCTGCACCACCTGGGGGATGGGCTCGAACCCCGGCGGGGTGGCCACACGGATACGCATCCCGGACTTGGCGCACCCGAGCAGCAGGGAGTGGGTCACGTTGTTCCCGTCGCCCAGGTACACCAGGGTTCGGCCGGCCAGCTCTCCCTTCTTCTCTCTCACCGTGAGGAGGTCGGCCAGGCACTGGCAGGGGTGCTCGAAGTCCGACAGCGCGTTCACCACCGGGACCGAGGCCGCCCGGGCCAGCACCTCCAGCCGTTCCTGCTCGAACGTCCGAAGGACCACGGCGTCCACGTAGCGGGACAGCACCCGCCCGGTGTCCTCGATGGTCTCCCCCCGGCCCAGCTGGAGCTCGGCGGACGACAGGGCGACGGCGTGGCCGCCGGCCGAGGAGATGGCGACCTCGAACGAGACCCGGGTCCGGGTGGAGGGTTTCTCGAAGACCATGGCCACGGCCTTGCCGTGAAGACGGTCCGCGTAGGCCTCCGGCTCGACCTTGAGCTTGGCCGACAGGTCGAGGAGGGCGGTGAGCTCCTCCGGGGTGAGGTCGTCCACCGAGAGGTAGTCGCGCTCCATCCGCGGCAGTCTATCCGAGGGCTCCGAGGAGCCGCGAACGCCGGGCCTGGCGCGAAGCGCCGGGCGGGTGGGAGAAGAACGGGACAGGCGCGAAGCGCCGGGCGGGTGGGAGAAGAACGAGTCTATCCCGCGCGAAGCTCCGCGCCGAAGTCGCGGGCCAGGCGCTCCACGATCCGGGACACCACGGCGTCGGCCTCATCGTCGGTCAGCGTGCGGTCGGGCGCCCGAAGGTCGAGCGAGAACGCCAGGCTCTTCTTCCCATCCGGGAGCGGAGGCCCGGCGAACACGTCGAACAGCAGGCAGGACTCGACGAGCTCGCCGCCCGCATCGATCAGGGACTCGCGCACGGCTCCGGCGGGCGACTCGGCGGGAAGGATGAAGGCCAGGTCCCGGCGGACCGGGGGGAACCGCGGCACGTCGCGGGCCGTGATCTCGGCGGACGCGTGGGCAATGAGCGCGGTCACGTCGAGCTCGCCCACCGCGACCCTGCCGTCCAGGTCGAGGTCCTCCGCCACCCTGGGGTGCACCTCGCCCACGACCCCCACCCGCTCCCCGCCGGACAGCACCGTCGTGGAACGGCCCGGGTGGAACAGCCATCCCGGCGGCTCGCCGAAGGACACGTCGCTCACGCCGAGCTCCTGGAGCAAGGCCTCGACGACGCCCTTCGCGTCGAACAAGTCGAACAGGTGCGGCGGCTCGGCCCACGACTGCGACGCGGGGCCGGTCATCGCGAACGCCGCCGACGGCCGTTCCTCCGGCGCCCCGCCCACCAGCCGAAAGACCGTTCCCACCTCGAACAGTGCGGCGGTACGGACGTGGCGGGCAACGTTCCGCCGAAGGGCCTTCAGCAGGCCCGGGAGCAACCGAGTTCGCAGATACTCCTCGTCGGCCTGAAGCGGGTTGGTGATCCGGATCGCGTCCCGGTCACCGGCGAGCTCCAGATCGGCGGCCGATGCGAACGACAGGAGCCGGACCTCCCGGAGCCCTGCCCGGCGCAGGGACCGCCGGACCCGCCCCACGAAGGCGTAGGCGGGAGGCAGTCCCCCGGCCTGCCGGACCGGGGGCAGGGTCGAGCCCACCCGGTCGTAGCCCTGGATCCGGACGACCTCCTCGATCAGGTCCACCTCGCGCTCGATGTCCACCCGGTAGCCGGGCACCTCCACGGTGACCCGGTCCGGGTCCGGGACCTCGAAGGCCATGCCCAGGCGTTCGAACACCAGGGCGGCGTCTGCCGAAGAGACCGGGTACCCGATCAGGACCGACGCCCGCGACGGCCGCATCGACACCCGCCGGCGCTCGGGGGCCGCGCCCGCCTCGACCACCCCGGCCAGCACGGTGGCGCCGACCCACTCGGCCATCAGCTGACAGGCCCGGTCGGCCCCCCGGGGAACGGCCTCCGGGTCCACACCGCGCTCGAAGCGCATCGAGGCCTCGGTCGACAGGTCGAGCCTGCGGCGGGTCCGCTGGATCCCGCCCCGCTCGAACGAGGCGCTCTCCAGCAGGATGTCCGTGGTGGACCCGGAGACCTCCGCCTCGGTCCCGCCCATCACGCCGGCCACGGCCATCGCCCGTTCGACGTCGGCGATGAGGAGGTCATCGGAGGAAAAGGCCCGCTCCACCCCGTCGAGCGTCACGAGACGCTCGTCCTCCTCGGCTCGCCGGACCACGATGCCGGGCCCGGCCACCTTCGCGAGGTCGAACGGGTGCAGTGGCTGACCGGTCTCCAGCATCGCGTAGTTCGTGGCGTCCACGGCCGCGGAGATGGGCCGCATGCCCGCCGCGGTGAGCCGGGCCTGAACCTCGATCGGCGAGGGGACGTCCCGAACCCCTCGGACCACGCGGGCCAGGTACCGGGGGCATCGCTCGAGGTCGAGGATCTCCACGGTGGCCACGCCCTTCGCCGTCTCGACGTCCTCCTCGAGAACGATCTCCGGAACCGTGAGCGGCACCTTGGTCGCCGCCGCCACCTCGCGCGCGATCCCCACCACCGAGAGGAAGTCGGCCCGGTTCGGCGTGACCTCGACGTCCAGGACGGCCTCGTCCAGGCCGAGGGCCTGCTTGACGCTCGCTCCGGGCTCCAGTCCGTCGGGGAGGATCAGGATCCCGGTGTGCTCCTGGGCGATGCCGAGCTCCCAGGGTGAGCAGAGCATCCCGTCCGAGACAACGCCGCGGATCTTCCGGGCGGACAGGGGCTCGGGGAGCGCCGGAACGGTGTCACCGGGCCCGGCCAGCGGCACGAGGTCACCGGGTCGCATGTTGCGCACGCCCACCACGACCTCTCGCTCGGCCGAGCCGGTGGTGACGCGGGCCAGGCAGAGCGTGTTGGAGTTCGGGTGGTCGCGGACCTCCACGACACGGGCCACCACCACGCCGTCCAGGCGCTCCCAGGGCCGTTCGATCTCCTCCACCTGGGCGCCCTTGGCCGTGAGCACCTCGGCCAGCTCCTCCGGCGAGAGGTCGGTGGGGCAGAGCTCGCGGAGCCAGGACACGACCACCCTCATGCCGCGCCCTCGAACTGCTCGAGGAAACGGACGTCGCCCTCGACGAACAGGCGCATGTCGGACACGCCGTAGCGCACCATGGCCACGCGCTCGATGCCCAGCCCGAACGCGAACCCCGTGTATCGCTCGGCGTCGTACCCGCAGTTCTCCAGGACCTTGGGGTGGACCATGCCGGCGCCGAGCAGCTCGATCCACCCGTTCCCGCACAGCGAGCAGCCCGTCCCGTCGCACTTGAAGCACGACACGGCGACCTGGCACCCCGGCTCCACGAACGGGAAGTAGTCGGGGTCCATCCGGACCCGGCGGCCCTCACCGAACAGGGCGTTGGCGAACGCCTCCAGCGTGCCCTTCAGGTCGGAGAACGAGATGCCCTCGTCGACGGCCAACCCCTCGACCTGGTGGAACACCGACAGATGGGTGGCGTCCACGGCCTCCCGGCGGTACGTCCGCCCCGGCGCCACGACGTACACGGGCGGCTGCTGCGACTCCATGGTCCGGATCTGTACCGCGGAGGTCTCGGTCCGGAGGAGAAGCGCGTCGACGTCAACGTACAGCGAGTCCTTCATCGTCCGCGCCGGGTGGTCGTGCGGGATGTTCAGGGCCTCGAAGTTGTGCCAGTCGTCTTCGATCTCCGGGCCCTCGGCCACCCGGTAGCCCATGCGGGTGAAGATCTCGACGATCTCGTGCTCGACGATCGTGAGCGGGTGCAGCGACCCCGGACGAAGTCGCCGGCCGGGCAGCGTGACGTCGACCCGATCGGCCTCGAGCAGGCGGGTCTCGTCGGTTGCTGCGAGCGCCGCCCGGCGCTCGTCCAGCGCCCCCTCGAGTACCGCGCGGACCTCGTTCGCGACCTTCCCCACGCGCCTTCGGTCCTTCTCCCCGAGCGAGCCGAGGGAGCGCTGCACCTCGGTGAACCGCGACTTCCGACCGAGGACGGCCACCTTCGCCGCTTCCAGGGATCCCGACGAGCCCGCCTCGGCGATCAGCGCCATCCCGCGGGCGCGTTCCTCGTCGAGGATGCGAAGGGCGTCCTGCGGGTCCATGGGTGCCTGAGTCTAGCAAGCGGCCCTGCTCAGACCGCCTGTTCGCCGTCCGCGACGGGAACGTCGAGGCGGAACCGGAGGCCGCCGTCCGCGACCTCGACCGCCGTCG
>DASWJF010000043.1:0-6331 GCA_036397275.1 Actinomycetota bacterium | reverse complement strand
CGACCAGCGTGGACGGCTTGTCGGCCGGACGCCCCCCCAGGACGACCTCGCCCCGCCGGACGGCCGCCCGCGCTTCGGTTCGCGTGCCGGCAAGGCCGCGACGGACCAGCTCCGCGTCCAGCGGACGGCGGGTCACCGCGGTCCGGCTCAGCCCCTGGCCTTCCGGGCGGAGGCGGGACGCGCGGCGGTGCGCTTCTTGGCCGAGCTCTTCTTGGTCGCGGAACTCTTCTTGGCCGGCCGCTTCGCGGCGGCCCGCTTGGGTGCGCCCCCGCGCTCCAACTCCCGGACCCGCTTCTTCAGGGCGTCGACTTCGTCGCGAGTGGCCGCGCCCATCGTCTTGAGCTGGGCCTTCACCTCGCGCCGCACCAGCGCCCCCAGCCGGTCACGGCTCTTGCTCGACCACTTCATCAGATCCTTGGCGGCCTTCTGGACCTGGTCCCTGCCCTGGCCCTTCATGACGGACCGGGCCATCTGCTGGGCCTTGGCCGGCGACAGCCTGTCCATCACCGCATCCATGTACTTGCGAACCTCGCTCATCACCATGGCTCGCTCCTCCCGTTGCCGTCCGATCCCGACGACCTCAGGATACCCCGGCCCTCACCCCCTCCGGCGCACCACCCTGCTAGGCTCCCGCCCGGTGGACAGGGGAAGGGGCCACCCGTGATCCCGATCCGCGACGTGAACCCCACGAGCCGACGGCCCTGGGTCACGCTCGCGCTCATCGCCACCAACATCCTGGTCTTCCTTCTGTGGCAGCCCACCTTCGCAGCGAACAGCGACGAACGATCCTTCTTCTTCTTCTACTGCAACGCCATCGTGCCCTGGGAGGTCACCCACCAGACCGACCTGGCCGACGGAGGAGCCCCCGCGCGCCAAGCCATCCAGGAAGACCTGGGGGAACTCGGACTCGGCGTCGGAGCCGAGCTCCAAGTGGAGCTCCAGCGGCGGTGTCCCGACAAGAGCTGGGCCCTGTCGATCCTCGTGGCGATGTTCCTGCACGGGGGATGGCTCCACATCGGCGGGAACATGCTGTTCCTGTGGATCTTCGGGAACAACGTGGAGGACCGGCTCCGCCCGGCGACGTTCATCGTCTTCTACCTGCTGGGCGGGCTGGCCGCGACGGCGCTCCAGCTCGCCTTCGGCCCGAACTCCGCGATCCCCAACGTCGGGGCCTCCGGCGCCATCGCCGCCGTCCTGGGGTCCTACCTCGTGATGTTCCCCCGGGCTCGGGTGTACACGCTGGTCATCTTCTTCTTCATCACCGCGATCGAGCTGCCCGCCATGGTGCTGCTGGGGGCGTGGTTCGTCCTCCAGCTGTTCAGCGGGGTCGGCACCTTGGGAGCCGAGGTGAACGCCGGAGTCGCCTACTGGGCCCACGTCGGCGGGTTCGTGTTCGGGGCAGCGGTCACATGGCTGTTCTTCCGTGAGCGCGGAGAGCGGCAGCGCCTCTCTGAGATCCCGCGGCGCCCCGACTTCTTCTGACCGAGGTCGTCCGGGCGAGGCTTCAGCCCGCAGCGAGGGGGGCGGGAGCGGGTTCCTCGAACAGCGCCGAGAGGTCGGGCGCGACGTAGGTTGGGCGAACGTCCGTCTCGGCCAGATCGGCCTCCCGGGTGACGCCCGTCAGCACGAGCAGTGAGTCCCACCCCAGCGCCGCGGCGCCGGCGATGTCCGTATCGAGCCGGTCGCCCACCACCAGGGGGCGCCCGTCGCCGGCCCGCCGCAGGGCGACCTCGAACAACGGCGCGTGGGGCTTCCCCACGATCTCGGGAACGGCGCCGGTGGTGGTCACGATGACCGCGAGGATGGCCCCGGCTCCCGGCCACAGCCCGTCGGGCGACGGGTAGGAGGGGTCGGCGTTGGTGGCGACCAGCGCGGCCCCCCGCTGGACCAGCAGCGAGGCGGTGCGGAGCTTCGCATAGTCGGCGGATCGATCCCACCCTACGACCACGTGGTCCACCCGCTCGGGTTGGCCATCCACGACCGTCACCCCGGCGTCCGAAAGGGCGGCCCTGATGCCCTCCTCCCCCACCACGAACGCCGACCCGCCCCCTCGCGACGCGAGCAGGTCCGCCGTGGCGAGGGCGGATGAGACGATCTCGTTCGGCGATGCCCCGATGCCCAGTCCGGCAAGTGTCTGGGCCACCCCCTCCGGGGTTCGGCTGGAGTTGTTGGTCATGAACGCGACCCGGCTGCCGGCCGACCGGAGCCGGGCCACGGCCTCCGCGGCGAGCGGCACCGCGCGGTCGCCTCGATACAGCACGCCGTCGAGATCGAACAGGAAGCAGTCGTACCGGTCGGCCAGGGCCATCAGCCGGCCAGGCGCCGGAGGGCCCGTTCGTAGTCGTCGTTCCCCGGGCGCATGGCGAGGGCCAGCTTGAGGTGGCCGATGGCGCGGGCCCGCTCGCCCGTGCGCTCGCACGCCAGCCCCAGCGCGAAGTGGGCCCAGTCATCCGAGGGGTTGATGTGGACGGCCTTGGCGAACTCGCGTCGGGCCCGTGCCATCTTGCCCGACATGAACAGGGCCCGCCCCAGGGCCGCGCGGATCGAGGCCTTCTCCGGCTCGAGCAGCTTGGCCATGGAAAGCACCATGGCCGCCTGGTGGGGATGGCCCTGGTCGAGGAACCGAACCCCCCTCGAGAACAGGTCGTACGCGGTCTCGCCTTCCAGGCGTTTGCTATACACAGAGTCGCCGTGTCCCAGATCTCACCGTTCGTGGGCTTGCTGTTCGACCGATCCCGGGTCGGCCCCCTGGAGCGGGTCACCACCCCGCCTTACGACACCATCTCTCCCCGTGAACAGCGCCGGTTCCTCGACGCCAGCCCCCACAACGTCATCCGGCTCGACCTCGGAGAGGACCGCCCGGGAGACGACCAGGTCGAGAACAAGTATATGCGGGCCTCCGCAGAGCTCCGCCGGTGGCGGGAGGAGGGTGTCCTGGTCGAGACGGCCCGCCCCGCCTACTACCCGTACGAGATGCGGTTCACGCTTCACGGCGCCCGCCGGCGCGTCCGCGGGCTGATCTGTGCCGTGGAGTTGGAGGGATGGGGCGGATCGATCCTGCCTCACGAGCGCATCATGCCGGGGCCGGTGGAGGACCGGCTCCGGTTGATCCGCGCAGTCCGCGCCAACCTGTCCAGCATCCATGCCCTGTTCTCCGGGCCCTGCCCGCCTCTCTCCGAGCTCTTGGCGCGAATGTCGCTGACCGAACCGGCAGCCCAGGCCGGGGACGAGGAGGGGGTGGAACATCGGATGTGGGTCGCGGACGAGGACACCGGCGTCCGGGACTGGCTGGCCGGACAGACCCTGATGATCGCCGACGGCCACCACCGGTACGAGATGGCCCTGAAGTTCCGCGACGAGATGCGGGCCCTCCACGGCCCCGGGCCATGGGACCGGGTCATGATGCTCCTGATGGACACGTCCACCGAGAACCCCCCGGTGCTCCCATTCCACCGCATCCTGATCTCCGACGCCCCGCACGTGGATGGGTCGAGGGTGCGCGATCTCCAGGAGGTCCTGGACGAGGTGGCCGACGACCGGCTCGAGTTCGGCATCGCGGCTCGGGAGGAGGGCGAGATCGTCCACCGCGTGGGGAACCTCGAGGGAGAGCCGCCCACGGTCAGCGCCCTCCACCGCGACATCCTCGAGGGACGGGACGGAGACCTCCGGTTCACCCCGGACGCCGTGGAGGCGGAGGAAGCCGTGCGGCAGGGGGTGGCCGCGGCCGCGTTCTTCCTCCCCGCCACGACGGCGAGCCGCATCCGCTCGGTCATCGACCGGGGCGAGCGGCTGCCCCAGAAGTCGACCTACTTCTGGCCAAAGCCGCGCACCGGCATGGTGATCCGCTCGCTGGACTCGGGCATCACTCCTCCTCTACGGGATCGAGCTTCTTGATCCCCGTGGCCACGACCTCGGTGAGGCTTCGAGCCCCGGCTCCGCTCCGGTAGAACCGCCTGGCCAGCTGGCCGTACACCAGGACCTCGTCGCCCTTGGCGAGATCCTTCACCGCCCGCTTGCCCACGATCTTGTGCCAGGCCGCGACCGGGAGGGGGAGGAGGCGCTTTCCGGCCTCCGGAACGGAGAGCCGAAGCTCGGTGACCTGGTCGCCCGACGGCATCTGACGCTCCACCGGGTCGGCCGCAACCGTGCCGGCCAGTACGACGACGTTCACCGTCACCATTCGACTCCCCTCCTTTCCGGCGGCGACCGTAGCAGGAGCCACCGACACGCCGATCCGGGCGTCGCGGCGACGCCGATAGACTCCCCCCATGCGGACGGTGACGTTCGAGGTCGCCCCGGGCATCACGGCGATCGACACGTTCATGGCGGGCCGGGAGCGCTACACCGCGGCCTATCTCCTCCAGGACGAGGAGCCCACCCTGGTCGAGACTGGTCCCACCACCTCGGTGGAGCCGGTGGCGGCGGGCCTGGCGGCCCTCGGCGTGGGGCCCGACGACCTGGCCAACATCGTGGTCACGCACATCCATCTGGACCACGCCGGCGGCGTGGGCCGCCTGGCTCCCCGGTTCCCCCGGGCCACGGTGTGGGTCCACGAACGCGGCGCGCCGCACCTCGTCGATCCCACCAGGCTCGTGGCCAGCGCGACGCGGATCTACGGCCACGAGCGCATGGACCAGTTGTTCGGGCCGGTCGATCCCGTCCCGGCCGAGCGACTCCGGAGCGTGGCCGACGGCGACCGGATCGCGCTGCGGGGTAGGGATCTCGACGTGCTGTACACACCGGGGCATGCCTCCCACCACGTCGCGCTGGTGGACTCCGAGACCGGCGCCGTGTTCATCGGCGACGCGCTGGGGATCCACGTCCCGGACCTCCCGGTGCTCCGTCCCGCTACGCCGCCGCCCGACTTCGACGTCGACCTCGCCATCCACAGCATCGAGCGGATCCGGTCGCGAGCCCGCTCCGTGCTGTTGTTCGCCCACTTCGGCCCGATCGAGGAGGTCGACCGGACCTGCGATCTGGCCGAGCGGCGCGTCCAGGGATGGGCGGAAGCCGTGCGGGACGCGCTCGAGACCACCGAGGACCTGGAGGAGGTCGTCGAACGGCTCGTGAAGGAGAGCGCGCGCGACATCGAGACCGGCGCGGAGAGCACGCTCGACGTGGACCGGCTCGAGCGGCGCCTAGAGCTGCTGTCCAGCATCCGGATGAACGCGATGGGCCTGATCCGGTACTGGAAGAAGCGGAGGGAGCGGGAGGCCGCGGAGGAGGGGACGCGACCGGTTCAGCCCAGCTGAGCCAGGCGCTCGGCCACGTCGTACGCGGCCGGGTCGTGCCGCATGATCTTGCGGAACATCCGCTCCGCCTCCTGAGGACGCCCCGAGCGCTCCAGGATGTCCCCGATCACGTACCACACCCGGAGCACGTCGGGCCGGGCCACGTCGTCGCGGGTCCGGACCCGGCGCAAGAGCCCCAGGGCCTGATCGAACCGGGCCATGTCGGCCAGGGCGGATGCCGCCACGATCACCGCCTCCGCCTTCGCCTCGAGGGGAACGCCTCGTGCCGCCAGGGCCTCCTCGGCCAGCGAGACCGCCCGCTCGGGCCGGCCAAGGCCTCGCTCACAATCGGCGATGATGTGGTTCTGGTCTGCGCGGCCCGACATCCGACGGTACGCCTGCATCTCCGTGAGGGCCTCGCGCCACCGCTGCTGCCGGTACAGGGCGAGCCCCAGGACCTCCCGCACCGCGGCCGATCGTGGCGCGAGCTCCTTCGCCTTGGCCGCCTCGCTCGACGCGCCCTTGGCATCGCCCCGCTCCAGCAGCTCGACGGCGCGCTCCAGGCGGGCGATCGCGGCGTGCTGTTTCCCGGCCTTCGCCGTCCGGTTGAGCTCGGCCACGATGTCCCGAGGCAGCGTGCGCTGCACCGGCGAAGGCGCCATGCGGCGGCGGCCTGCGGGACGGGGGCGGAGGGCCTTGGGCATGGCACACCTAGCGTACCCGTCGGCCGACGAGCGAGCGGTGAGAACGAAAGAGCCGCCCGAAGGCGGCTCTTTCGTAAGGTGTTCCGGCAGCGACCTACTCTCCCACCCGGTCGCCCGGACAGTACCATCGGCGCGGGAGGGCTTAACTTCCGGGTTCGAGATGGGACCGGGTGTTTCCCCTCCGCCTTGGCCACCGAAACCCCGTCTCGGACCCACGAAGGATCCGACACCTGGATGGTGCGAGCTCCGAGCAGAGCTCGGAACACGATGGCGAGCGCGAGCAAAAGCCAAGTCCTCGGCCTATTAGTACCGGTCGGCTCAACACGTTGCCGTGCTTACACCTCCGGCCTATCGACCTCGTAGTCTACGAGGGGCCTTACCGGGTCAACCCCGTGG
>DASWJF010000042.1:0-2703 GCA_036397275.1 Actinomycetota bacterium | reverse complement strand
TCCGGTCGCCGGCCTGGAAGGTGAAGCTGGCCCGAGGCCGGTACACCCAGCGGCGTCCCCGCTGGACGGCAAGCACGAACATGCCCGTCTCGGTCGCCAGCTCGAGCTCTCGCAGGGACCGGCCGTCCGCCCGGGACCCCGCCTCGACCACCGTCTCGGCCCCGGTCTCCTCGGTCTCCTCCAGAGCCATCTGGATGACGGGATGGAGCTCCTCCCCCCGCTCCACGTACCACGTGATGTCGCGGGCCGCGTCGCAGATGGCCTCCCCGGCGGCGGCCAGGCGGAGCAACCCCCGCAGATCGTCGGGGTTGCGGGCCTCGGGCGACGCCCGAAGGACCCAGGACTCCAGCTCGTCTTGGAGGATGTCGCTCCGGGCCTCCAGGGTGCCGACCTCCGCCGCCAGGGCTCGGTCGTTGAACAGCAGCGACGAGTACGCGAGCCCCACGGCGGCCTCGGAGGAGTTCTTCATCTCCACCAGGATGTCGACGGCCCGGTCCAGCTCCGAGAGGGGGGGCGCCTCCGACTCCGGGGGCGGGGGAAGCGGGGGAGCGCCGGCGACGGCCCGGATGAGGTTCGCGCCCTCCTCGGGCCCTTGGTACAGCAGCACGTCGCCCTCGGAGACCACGCTCGCGGCCCCTGGATCGAACTCCCAGTCGTCGCCGCGGCGGATTGCCAGGACCCACATCCCGGTCTCGGTGGGGAGCATCAGGTCGCGGAGGGAAGCCCCCACGGCCTGCGATCCCTCACGGACCTTGACCCGGCCGCACACCTCGTCGGCGTGCCGGAGGTCCTTGCGGAGGGCATCGGGGATGCCGAGCTTGGCCGCCACGACCCGGGCGATGTCCGAGGCCGCGTCACCGATCTTGTCGATGGCGGACGCGATCCAAAGGACGCTCTCGATGGCCTCGGCGTCCTCGGGGCTCCGAGCGGCGAGGGCGGCCGTGGTTCGCAGCCGGCGGAGGTAGCCCGCCATCCGCTCCTCGAGGCTCTCGACCTCGTCGGCCAGATCCTCCTCGTCGAAGAACACGGCCGCGTAGGCCATGTCGATCAGCAGCTCGGAGGCGTCCTTGGCCTCGACGAGCAGCTCCTTGACGGACTTCGGCTCGGCGTCATCCATCGATGGCTGCCCCCAATACTCCCATAGCGAACAACAGCGCGACGATCCCGGCCAGGTCCATGACGCTCGTGATGATGGGGACGCTGTGGTCGTCGGGATCCAGGCCGAACCGAGAGGTCAGCACTGCCACGTAATAGCCGGTCACGATGATCACCGGGAGCACGATGAGCCCGGCGAGAAGGGTTCCCCCGACCATGGTTGCCGCTCCGGGGTGGGCCAGGCCGGTGAGGTTCGAAAGGCCGAGCCCGACCGTCCCGATGAGCGTGTAGATGGCCGCCGCGGACACGGTCACCAGGCCTGCGTCCACCAACGCCGGGGCCTCGGGCAATCTTCGGGTGGTGATCACGCCGAGCTGGAGCTTGGACGAGAGGCGGGAGGACAGGATCCCTCCGAGGGCGCCCGCCTGCGAGACGAACGGCGGGATCAGGATGAGCAGGCCGGGGAGGGCACGCAGGCCCGGCTCCTTGGCCTGGAGCACCGCGCCGGCCGCGATGTCCAGGAGCGGCGTGAGCAGGATCACCGCGGTCATCTCCACCACGATGCGCCGTACCGGCTGGAGGTCGGTCGCGACGACCCGGATCACGGCGTAGGCGCAGAGCGCCACGCAGACGCCCGCGATCACCGCGTTCACGGCCTCGTTGCGGGTGAGGAACGTGGCCAGGAACAGCGTGGGGAGCGTCGCCATGTCGCCCAGGGCCGTCACCATCGGCGTGGACACCGCGTCGAGGTCGTAGCCTCGCCGGTACGACAGCACCGACAGCCCGATCGTGACGAGCAGGATGAACGCGGACCCGAGCGCCCCCCCGACCACCGAGATGGTCACAAGGTCCCAGATCGAGATGGAGCGCTCGCCGAACGCCGCGGTGGCCAGCTTGGCCAGGCCGGCCAGCCAGAAGGACGATGCGAACGTCGTGATCACCGCGACCTCGACGTTTTGGTACAGGACCCCGGTCCGCTTCAGGTTGGCCTCGAACAGGCCGGCGTGCGTGCTGGTCCCGAGCCGGGCGCCGATGGCCCCGAAGATGGTGCCCCGCATGCCGACGGCGGCAGGGATGAGGACGAGGAGGCCGGGGAGCCGGTTGAGGGTGCCGGTGATGTGGCCGAGCGTCAGGCCGGCGACGAACGACGCCGCCGTGCTGAGGGTGAGCGCCGCCAGGCCCTGGCGGAGCGTTCGCCGCTCAGCGCGGAGGTAGGCCCAAAGGCGGCGTGCACGAGGTGGGAACGCCATAACGGGACGGCCATCGCTCTCTCTCGCTCACGGACGGAAACGGTTGGGCCGGAAGGCCCGTGGCAGTATGGCCTCGGGCAGTCCGAGGAACAACCCTTAGACCCAGTCCCTGGTGAGGAACAGCCAGAAGGCCAGTCCCGCGTAGGGGCCGTATCGCTTGAACCGCCGCTGGATCGCGGTGTCCTTCACGCTCTTTCGCCCCGTCATCTTCGCGTACGTGGGGCGGGTCCAGGCGTCGAGGATCAGCCGTGAGTACCGGCCCATGGTCAGCATGACGTGGGCGGCCGCGTAGGGCCCGACCCCCGGGAGCGCGAGGAGTCGGGCCTCGAGCTCGTCGTCGGGGAGGTCCTGGGGCGTG
>DASWJF010000041.1:0-8476 GCA_036397275.1 Actinomycetota bacterium | reverse complement strand
GACGAAGAAGGACTTCACCAGCGACCAGGAGGTCCGGTGGTGTCCGGGGTGCGGCGACTACGCCATCTTGGCCGCGGTCCAGTCGTTCATGCCGGAGCTCGGGATCGCCCCGGACAACACGGTGTTCGTGTCGGGGATCGGGTGCGCCGGCCGGTTCACGTACTACATGGACACCTACGGGGTCCACGGGATCCACGGGCGGGCTCCGGCCCTCGCCACCGGGATCGCCACGGCCCGGCCCGACCTCGACGTGTGGGTGGTGACGGGAGACGGCGACGGGCTGTCGATCGGCGGCAACCACCTGATCCACGCCCTGCGCCGGAACGTGAACCTGAAGATCCTGCTGTTCAACAACCAGATCTACGGCCTGACGAAGGGCCAATACTCGCCGACCAGCGAGGAGGGGAAGGTCACGAAGTCCACGCCGTTCGGCTCGGTGGACCACCCCTTCAACCCCATCGCGCTGGCGCTCGGCGCCGAGGCCACGTTCGTGGCCCGGACCATCGACAACGACCGCCAGCACTTCACGCAGGTGCTGCGGCAGGCCGCCGCCCATCGGGGCGCGTCGTTCGTGGAGATCTACCAGAACTGCAACGTGTTCAACGACGGCGCGTTCGACCTGCTCCGCGAGAAGCCGCAGGGCGTGCACAACCAGATCCGGCTGGAGCACGGCGAGCCCATCCTGTTCGATGAGGACAACCGGTGCGTCGCGGTGGGGGAGAACGGCCGGCTGGTCGTCGCGAACGTGGACGAAGTATCGCCGGACAGCATCGTGGTCCACGACGTGCACGGCCGGCCGTCGCTCGCCTTCGCGCTCGCGCACCTGTCGCACGGGCCCACCGAGCCGACGTGCATCGGCGTGTTCCGGGAGGTGGAGCGGCCGGTCTACGGCGAGGCCATGGAGCAGCAGATCGCGACGGCCACCGAGCGCATGGGCAAGGGGGACCTGGGCAAGCTGCTCCACTCCGGGGACACCTGGACCGTGAAGTAGCTCTCGGGCGGAGGCCATCCCCGCCGAGCGTCAGATCTCGTCGCGCGGGCGATAGCGGGCCATGGCGGACTCGGTTGCCGTCTCCACCCGACGGAGCTCGTCGACCAGACCCGGGAGCGTGTCCGCGAACCGAGCCACGTCAGCTTCGGTCGTGTCCCGGCCCACGCCGATCCGGTAGCTCGGCGTGTTCGGCGTGCCCATGTGCTCGAGGACCGGGGACGGCTCGCCCGAGGCGCCCGAGCAGTTCGATCCCACCGCCAGCCGGAACCCCCGGTCGTCCAGGGCCATGGCCAGGATCTCGGCATCGACGTCGGCCACCGAGAAGCACACCAGGTGGGGCACCCGCTGGGTGGGATGGCCATGGACCCGGACCCCCGGCACGCCCTCGAGGAAGCCCCGCAGCCGGTCCGTGAGGGACCACTGGAAGGCCGCCTGGTCGGCCGTGTCCTCCCGGGACGAGTCCAGGGCGGCGGCCATGGCCGCCACGCCCGGGAGGTTCTCCATGCCCGACCGGCGCTTGCGCTCGCGGTCGTCACCGCAGGGGAAGGCCGCCAGGGGAACCCCCCGCCGCACGTAGAGCGCGCCGACCCCCGGCGGGCCCCCGAACTTGTGAGCGGACAGCGAAAGGAGGTCGACCTCCAGGGCGCCGGTGTCGATGGGGAGGCGCCCAACCGTCTGGCACGCGTCCGTGTGGAACAGCACTCCGGCCTCTCGGCACAGCCGGGCCGCCTCGGCGATGGGCTGCATCGTGCCCACCTCGTGGTTCGCGTGCTGGAGCGAGGCGAGGAGCGTGCCGGGCCTCCCGATCTCCGCCGCGAACGCGTCGAGGTCCACCCGGCCGGATCCGTCCACCGGGACCATCGCGACCTCGAAGCCGTCGGACTCGAGGGTGTGGGTCACGCCGCCCACGGCCGGGTGCTCCACGGCGCTGGTCACGATGCGACGCCCGAGCTCGCGGATGGGCCGGGACCCGCCCCAGATGGCGAGGGCCACCGACTCCGTCCCGCCGGAGGTGAAGACGATCTCGTCGGGTTGGGCCCCGATGGCCGCCGCGACCATTGCCCGGGAATCCTCCAGGATCTGCCTGGCGGCCCGGCCGGGTCCGTGGAGGCGCAACGGATCCCCGAAGGCCTCCGTCGCGTCCAACATGGCCTGACGGGCGCGTTCGTCCATCGGCGCGGCCGAACCATGGTCGAGGTAGGTTTCGGTGGCCATCAACCCCCGCCGGGAGGGAGGAATCGCATCTGGACGGTACAGAATGCCGGCCCTATGATAGCCCTCAGGCGCGAACCACCAGCTTCCGCGGAGACCTCCATGGCCAAGCAGGCGCAACGACGCGACGACGCAACGCCCGACGAGCCGACCGCGAAGTCGTCCACTGCCCGTAGCTGCGCGGTCTGCGGAACCAAGCTGTCCATGTACAACCCCGGGCCCAACTGCTGGCAGCACACGATCGGCTATCCCTGGCGGGGGCCGACGGCAAAGCCGAAGTACGGGCCGTAGCCCCGGAGCTACGGGACCGGGGACTCCCCGTCCCGGAGGAACGCGTACGAGTACAGGACCGCCGCGATCACGCCTCCGGCGACGGGCCCCACCCAGTACACCCACCAACCGTCCCAGGTCCCCGAGATCAGTGCGGGTCCGAAGGAACGAACGGGGTTGGCCGCGGCCCCGGTGAACGGCCCCGCCGCCAGGATGTCGAATGCGAGGACCAGCCCGACGGTGAAGCCGGCGGTCTTCGCGAACGGGCCCCGTTCGTCGAGGATCGTGCCGAACATCGCGTACACGAGGAAGAAGGACAGGATGGCCTCGGTAAGGACTCCCTTCCCGCCGCCGACGCCGGTGGCCAGCAGCGGCGTGCCGAGGTTCGCGGCCTTCCACACCGCCGGGGGGATGACCAGGCGCAGCAGGAGTGCGCCGAAGATCGCCCCGGCGAGTTGGGCCACGACGTAGACCACTGCCCGGGCCGTTCCGATCCTCCCCACCACCCAGACCCCCACCGTCACGGCCGGGTTCACGTGGCCGCCCGAGATGTGGGCCGTGACCGAGACCATGACCGCAAGGACGAACCCCGAGGCGAGGGCCATCCCCACCAGGCCGCTCCCGTAGGGTCCCGCCACGACGGCCGAGCCCGCCGCCACGAACACCAGCGCGAACGTGGCCACGAACTCGGCCACCGCGCCCTTCCCGATGCTCCCCACATCCCTCCTCTCGGACCACGCGGACCCTATCGGACGGGTTCGGGCGGGGCAAAGCACGCACGACCCCTTGGTAGGATGCGGCCCGTGAAGGTGCTGCTCGTCTCCCCCCAGCCGGAGTCGCGTGAGCTGATGCGCCTGGCCGTGGCCAGCATCGAGCGTCGGGTGGGCGGGGAGCTGGAGTTCGTGGAGGCGGCGGACGGGGAGCAGGGGTTGCGGATAGCGTTTCGGGAGCGGCCAGATGCCGTGGTGGCGGACGAGTTCGCTTCGCGGATGGGGGCGTTCGCGTTGGCGAAGGACCTCCGCGGCGCCGAGGAGCCGTATCCGGGGGCCATCGTGATCGTCCTGGAGCGGCGGCAGGACGCGTGGCTGGCGAAGTGGTCGGGAGCCGACGCCTGGTTCGTGAAGCCCGTCGACCCGTTCGAGCTGGCCGACCGACTGCTCGATCTCGTGAGCACGAAGGGGCGCGCGTGAAGATCAAGGGGACGTGCCGACGGTGCGGCCGGGAGTTCCTGGTTGAGCAAGTCATCGGGAACGGGGGCCGGTGCCCGTGGGACGGGAAGCCGTTCCAGGCCGACTATGCGGTCGTGCTGGTGGACTCGCTCCGCGACGCGGAGGCTGCCGGGAACACGCTGGAGAACGCGCTGGAGAAGGTAGCGGACCTCGGGCCGGACTTCATCCTCGACACCGATTCGGTGATCGGTCGGGTCCGCGAGCACCTCGAGCGGTTGGAGCGGAGCCACGGCGACTGAACAGGCGGTGACGGCCGCGGAGGCGAATGCCTATCGCGTGGACGTCCGGCAGACCGGGGGCTGGACGGTCGCCATCCTCGATCCCGCCGGCCGGGAGGTCTCGACCCGGGCGTGTCGCGACGAGACCGAGGCCTGGACGTTCGCCTCGACCGTTCGGCAACACATCTACTGGCTCTCGCAGACGAAGTTCCGCGAGTACTATCAGCTCCCGAAGCCGGAATGGGAGGGGCGCTGAGATGGGGTTCAACGCCATGCAGCCCGGGAAGGTGAAGCGGGCCGACATCCTCATGCTCGTCTCCGCGATCGTGGTGATCGTCGCGCTGGTGGTCTGGGCCATCCGCTAGACGTGGATGAGGCGGAGCTCGCCGGACTCGATTTCTGCTACGTCACCACCACCGGCCGGACCTCCGGCCGGCCCCACACCATCGAGATCTGGTTCGCGCTGCACGAGAGCAGGGTGTACATGCTGTCCGGTGGCGGCGACGCCAGCGACTGGGTGAAGAACATCCGAGTGAACCCCACGGTCGGCCTGCGGATCGGCGACCGCGACATGATCTGCCGGGCCCATGTGGTGGAGGATCCCGGGGAGGACGCCCTGGCGCGCCGGCTCCTGGTGGAGAAGTACCAGCCCCGCTATCAAGGCGATCTGGACGAGTGGCGTGAGGCGGCCATGCCCATCGCCATCGAGCTTCCGGAACCGACCGGCTAGGCCTCGTCGAAGCCGATCGAGAACAGCCGCTCCAGGTCGTGCTTCGAGTAGACCTGGAACGCGATGAGGGTCTCGGTCCGGACCACACCCTCGACTTTGGCGATACCCTGGGGGATCACCGTGGCCAGGTCGTCGTGGTCGACGACCCGCACGATGGCGACCAGGTCGAACTCGCCTGCCACCGAGTAGACCTCGCTCACGCCGTCGATGTCGGCGATGGCCGACGCAGCCTCGGGGATCTCGTCGATCTCGCACTGGATCAGGACCACCGCGTGGACCATCAGGTTCGCTCCAACACCAATGCCAGGCCCTGCCCGCCGGAGATGCACAGCGTGGCCAGACCCAGCGCGTGGCCCATCTCGCGCATCTCGTAGGCCGTCGTTAGGATCAGTCGCGCGCCGCTCATCCCGATGGGGTGGCCGAGAGCGATCCCGCCGCCCTTCGGGTTGACATTGTCCCGGTCGAACTTCAGGTCGCGCTCGCACGCGATGACCTGGGCGGCGAAGGCTTCGTTGATCTCGATCACGTCGATGTCCGAGAGCGACAGGCCGGTCTTCTCCAGGACCCTCTTCGTGGCCGGCACGGGGCCGATGCCCATGATGGCCGGATCCACGCCCGCCCAGGACATCCCGATGATCCGGGCGAGAGGCTCCCGGCCCTCGGCCCTGGCCCGCGACTCGGACATCAGAACCATGGCCGCGGCGCCGTCGGTGATGCCGGAGGAGTTGCCGGCGGTCACGCTCCCGTCCGTGCGGAACACAGGAGGGAGCGTGGCGAGCTTCTCCACCGAGGTGTCGGGGCGGGGATGCTCGTCCTCGATGACCGTGGTCGTGGTGCCCTTCGGCCCGGGGGCCTCGACCGGGAACATCTCCTTGGACCGCCGCTCCTTCCCGGCCTCGGCTTTCTGCTGGGATTCCAGGGCGAACTCATCCTGCTCCCGCCGCGAGATGTCGTACATGTCCACCAGGTTCTCGGCGGTCTCGCCCATGATGAGGCCGCACAAGGGGTCGAGGAGGCCGTCTCGGTACATGGCGTCGTACGCGGTGGCGTCGCCGATCCGGTAGCCGGAGCGCATCCGGTCGAGGAGGAACGGCACCCGGGTCATGTTCTCCATGCCGCCCACCAGGACGACCTCTGCGTCGCCGAGCACGATCTGCTGCGCGCCGAGCTGCGCGGCCTTCATCCCGGAGCCGCACGCGATGTTGACGTTGTAGGCGGATACCTCCGTCGGCACGCCGGCCCGGACGGAGACCTGGCGGCCCGTGTTCGGCCCGTTCCCGGCCTGCCGCGCGTGGCCGAAGATGGTCTGCTCGATCTGGTCGGGCTCCACGTTCGCCCGGCGCATGGCCTCCCCGGCGGCGAGCGTCCCGAGCTCGACCGCGGACACGTCGGAGAACGCGCCCAGGAACTTGCCGATGGGCGTGCGAGCGCCCTCCAGTATGACCGCGCGGTCCACGGGCACAGTCTAGCCGCGGGCATTGTCCGTGCCGCCGACGCGCCGGTCGGCTGTGTGGAGCCGTCCGAGGAGCCGGTGGAGCGCGCCGCCGCCGTCGACCGGCTCGGCTGGGGGCAGATCGGCGTGCTCCACGCGGACCGGGTTCCGCATGAGCCACGTCCGCACGGCGGCGAGCTCGTCGGCCCGCTCTCGTGGGCAGGGCCGGGGGACCGGCGCGGCCGACCCGCCGTTCGCAAGTGAGCCCCCGACGAGCCGCAGCCGGTGGCCGCGGCCGTCCCGGAGCACCAGCTCGCCCGAGCCGAGCAGCCATTCGTCGGCTCGCGCCCGGGCCAGCCCCTCCGCGAGCGCTCGCAGGCGGTCGCGGGCCAGAGCGGCCTCTTCGAACCGCTCTCTTTCAGCGAAGTGGTTCATGCGGGCCTCGAGCGCTCCGAGGAGCCCGCCCGGAGACGAAAGGGAGGAGAGGAGGCTCCGGACGAGCTCTCCGTAGCGCTCGAGGGTCACGCGACCGTCACACGGCGCGAGGCACCGGTCCATCTCGCCCAAGGCGCACGGCGCGAATCGGGTCGAGGCGCGCATGGACTTCGCGCATCGCCGGATGGGGAAGGCGTCCTCCAGTGCCTCCTTGGCCAGCCGGGCCTGCTCGCCGGTTCCGAATGGGCCTAGGAACTCGCCTTCGCCCTTCGGCTCGCGCACCACCTTGATCCGTGGGAACGCGTCGGCCATGTCCACCTTGAGGTACGCGTACCGACGCCAGGTCTTGCCGCGCCGGTTGTACTTCGGCCGGTGGGCCCGGATCAGCCGGGCCTCCAAGACCAGGGCCTCGAGCTCCGAGCCGGACGGCACCCCTTCTACCGCGGCGGTCTCTGTGAGGAGGTCCGCGACCTGCTTGCGGGGATCGCCGTAGAAGTAGCTCTTCACCCGGCCCCGGATGTCCCGGGACTTGCCGACGTACAGGACCCGCCCGTCGCGGGCCTTGAACAGGTACACGCCGGCCGACCGCGGGAGGTGCTCGGCCAGCCGGATCTTCCCGAAGTTCGGGCGCCCCCGGGCCCGCACCGCGGCGTGGAGGTCGCCGAGGGTGAGGATGCCGAGCCGACCGCCCAGGTCGAGGAGGCCATGGAGCACCTCCGCGCAGGCCTCGGCGTCGGGCAGGGCCCGGTGGGTCGGCCTGACCCCGGTCCGGAAGTACTGGGCGAGCGTGGTCAGGCGCACGTTCGGCACGTCGGGCCACACCACCCGGCGGGCCAATCGCGCGGTGCACACCGGTGGAGGCGGCAGGGGCTCGTAGTCCCGCCGCTGGAGGTTCGCGTTCAGGAACGCGAAGTCGAAGCGGGCGTTGTGGGCCACGAACACGCAGCCATGCGCGAACTCCACGAACCCCGGCAGCACCCACTCGATGGGCGGCGCCCCGGCCACGGCGAGGTCGTCGATGCCGGTGAGGTGCGTAATGAACGGCGGGATGAGGACGCAGGGGTTCACCAGCGTCTCGAACACGCCGATCCGCTCGCCGCCCCGGTACTTCACGGCCCCGATCTCGGTGATCCGGGAGTCGGCGGGGGAGCCGCCCGTGGTCTCCAGGTCGATGACGCAGAACGTCACGTCGCTGAGGGGGACGCCCTCCTCCAGGGTGGTCTGGACAGCCTCGGCGAGCACTGGTGGGCCTCCCGCGGGGCCGCACGGGGGTGCAACGATACTCGAACAGGCGTTCGACGGTCAAGAGGACCCTGTTGGAGCGGCCATACCGTTCACTGCCGAGTGCGGCTCGTCCGGCGTTCGCCGAGCGCGGATCAGATGGATCGATCAGGACCCGACCCGGTAGGGCCGCATCATCTCGTTGTCCTCGTGCTCCAGGATGTGGCAGTGCCACACGAACTGGCCGGGGAGGTCGAACTTGGCCTTGATCCTGGTCGCCTCCCCCGGGAACGCGATCACCGTGTCCTTGAATCCCATCTCCCAGGCCTCCGGTCCATGGAGCTCGCCGGTCTCCCCCTCCTCCCGGTCGATGACTTCGAACATCACCTCGTGGATGTGGATGGGGTGCGCGTCCTCCGTGAAGTTGTGGATCTCCCAGATCTCGGTAGCGTCGAGCGCCGGGTTCTCCGTGATGGGGTCGTCCCACCCGAGGTGCACGGGGTTGCCGGCCGAGTCCAAGGTGCCGAGGAGGGCCGCCCTCGGCCCCACGCCCTCCAGGACCGCGGAGTCCTCCTCGTTCAGCGAGACCTGCCGCGTGACCGTGGCCTCGCCGAGCGGCGTGAAGGTGGGCAGCGTCAGCTGGTCGGGCGGCACGCCTGTGTCCGTGGACGTCGGCGGCACCACGAAGAACTTCATGACCTGGCCCGTGGTGCCGGGATCCGAAGCCGGGAAGTCCCT
>DASWJF010000040.1:0-2525 GCA_036397275.1 Actinomycetota bacterium | reverse complement strand
GCTGCTCCACGACAACGCCATCTCCTCCGTGGTCGTGATGGACGGCGACCGCCTGGCCGGGATCGTGACCGAGCGGGACCTCGTGAACCTGGTGGCCGAGGGCCTCGATCCCCGGACCACCAAGGTCGGGGACCGCATGAGCACCAACCTGGACACGGTCGAGCCCCGATCCGACATCGCCGAGGCGGCCGAGCACATGGCCCGCCTCCGGATCCGGCACCTCCCCGTGGTGGACAAGGGGAAGCTCGTCGGCATCATCTCCATCCGCGACCTCACGAACTGGGCGGTGGAGGAGATCACCGGCGGCCACGAGCTGCCCGACCTGGAGCGAAGCCACACCGCGCTGTCGGCCGCGGCCGAGATCAACCGCCAGGCCTGACGGCCGCGCCGCCCCGGCCGGCCAGGGCCCGAAGGGCCTCGAACTGCTCCGGCTCGGTCGTGACGGACCCGAGCCGGACGGGGTCGTAACGGGTCCCGTGGCAGTCCGACCCTCCTGTGACGACCAGCCCGAGCCGCCTCGCCATCTCCCGGTAGTGCTCCCGCTGCTCCGGCATGTGGTCGCTGGCGTCGGCCTCCAGCCCGCCCATCCCGGCCGCCGCCATGGCCTCGATCAGCTCGTCGGGCACGGAGGACTGGTGGCCCCACATGCCGGGGTGGGCCAGCACGCAGACGCCGCCGGCCCCCCGGATCAGCGAAACGGCGTCGACCGGGTGCAGTGCGTGCTTGGGGACGTGGGCCGGGCCGCCGTCCCCGATGAACCGGTCGAAGGCCTCGTCCTCGGTGGCCACGATGCCCGCCTCGACCATGGCCTGCGCCACGTGCGGCCGGACGATGACGCCGCCGCCCGCGATCTCCCGGACGCGCTCGAACGGGACGGGGTATCCCAGGGCGTGCAGCCGCTCGACCATCAGCTCGCCCCGGCGGAAGCGCTCGTCGCGGAGCCGGCGGAGCTCCGCACGGAGCTCCACCTCCGCCGGGTCCATCCAATAGCAGAGGACGTGCACGCTCGTGCCCCGGTACTCGGCGGACAGCTCGATGCCGGGAACGATCTCCACGCCGAACTCACCGCCGGCGGCGGCCGCCTCGTCGATCCCATCCATCGTGTCGTGGTCGGTGATGGCCACGACGTCGAGACCCCGCCGCGACGCGAGCTCGACCAGCTCCGCCGGCGCGAACGTGCCGTCCGAGTGGTTCGTGTGCGTGTGCAGGTCGATCCCGCCCATGGACGGGCCATGGTGGCACAGGACCGGAAGGAGCGTCACCGCCCCGTACGGCTACACGTCGAAGGACACGATCGCCTCAACGTCTGCAACGTCGGTCGAGGCGGAGGCAACTCCAAGCCGCAGAAACCGTAACGCGCTGAACGATGGTGGAGGCCCCGCCGGCCGAGCGGCCGGCGGGGCCTCACCGCTTCGCTACTTCACCAAGGTAGGACCGAGCGGGTACCCGCGGCCACCCAGCGAGACCGACGCGACGCTGAGGAACGCGAATGCGCCAAGCGACGCGAACGCCATCACGACCACGCCGGCCACCTTCAGCAGGTCCGTGTTCGGCGGAGCGTCGCCCACCCAGGCAAAGAAGACGATGATGAGCGCCGCGTCCACCAGCCCGATCACCAGGGGGTACGCGAGCGGCAGCCGAAGGCTCGCCACGGTGAGGAAGAAGATCAGGCTCGCCCAGGAGAGCAGGAACAGCCTGATCGTGCCGGCGACGTCCTCGGCCGGAATCGCGTACCAGTTGTGGAACAGCCCGAGCAGCAGGGCCGAGTAGCTGAGCCAGAACGCGGCGAAGATGCCGAACACCCCCGCGACGAACGTCTGGCCGAGGCGTGCGGCCCACCCCGTGGCGACGAGCAGCCCCACGCCGGTCGCCGCGAAGATGATGGGCACGACGCTCCCCCCCGCCGAGACGTAGTCGAGCAGGTTCAGCCCCAGCGCCATCGATCCGAGCACGAAGACCGGCAGCCCGAGGATCTGAGGGTCGCCCTCTGGGGCAACCTGCACCACCAGCGGCTGCGGAACACGAACGGGCGCTTCCCGAGTCTCCTGCATAGCCTCTCCCCTCTAGCCGGATGCGGGCACCCGAATCCTACGCCGAACGAGGCCGCCGGCGCGAACGTGCCGTCGCTCGTCGCTTCGCTACTTCACCAGCGGAGGTCCGAGGGGATAGCCACGGCCACCCAGGGAAGCGCTGGCAGCACCGAGGAAGGCGTAGGCGCCGAGGGCCGCGAACGCGAACACGACGTAGCCGCCCAGCTTGAGCAGTCCCGTGTCCGGAGGGGGGTCAGCCAACCACGCGAACGTGACGATGATAACCGCCAGGTCGATCATTCCGAACAAGATGGGGAAGGCGACCGGCAGCCGAAGGGCCGAGACCGTGAGGAAGAAGAGCAGGATCGACCAGGCGATCAGGAACGCCCTGATCGTGTCGGCGACGCCCTCGGGCGGGATCGCGTACCAGTTGTGGAACAGCCCGAGCAGGAGGGCCGAGTACGTGAGCCAGAACGCGGAGAAGATGCCGAAGAC
>DASWJF010000039.1:0-2870 GCA_036397275.1 Actinomycetota bacterium | reverse complement strand
CCTGGACGGGAAGAAGTCGCTGGCCGAGCGGACCGTCTACTCGGCCCTCGAGGTCATCTCCGAGCGCACCGCGAACGACCCGGTGATCACGCTCAAGAAGGCCGTGGAGAACGTGCGGCCCATGCTCGAGGTGCGGTCCCGGCGGGTGGGCGGCGCCAACTACCAGGTCCCGGTGGAGGTCCGGCCGACCAGGGGCACCACGCTCGCGCTCCGGTGGCTGGTGAACTACGCGCGGGCCCGCAAGGAGCACTCGATGCCCGAGCGCCTGGTGGGCGAGATCATGGACGCCTCCCAGGGCCAGGGCGCCTCGGTGAAGCGGCGTGAGGACATGCACAAGATGGCGGAGGCGAACAAGGCGTTCGCGCACTACCGATGGTGATCGAGGGAAACGCTCGTGCCGGGCTCTCGGGCCCGGCGTTTGGTGAGGGGGTGAGCTAGTGGCCACCCCTGCGGAGAAGGTCGACGTGGTGGAAGCGACACAGGAAGTCAAGGGACGGCAGCCCGGAGGGTCCGGCAAGGACCTCGTGCTCCGGGAATATCCGCTCGCCCGGACCCGGAACATCGGGATCATGGCGCACATCGACGCGGGCAAGACCACCACGACCGAGCGGATCCTCTACTACACCGGCAAGGCCTACAAGATCGGCGAGGTCCACGAGGGCACCGCCCAGATGGACTGGATGGTCCAGGAGCGGGAGCGGGGCATCACCATCACGTCCGCCGCCACGACGACCCACTGGAAGGGCCACTGGATCAACATCATCGACACCCCCGGCCACGTGGACTTCACCGTGGAGGTGGAGCGGTCGCTCCGCGTCCTCGACGGGGCCATCGCGGTGTTCGACGCGGTGGCCGGCGTGGAGCCGCAGACGGAGACGGTTTGGCGCCAGGCCGACCGGTACCGCGTTCCCCGGATCTGCTTCGTGAACAAGATGGACCGCACCGGGGCCGACTTCGGCCGGACGGTCCAGATGATGGTGGACCGCCTCCACGCCAACCCGCTGGTCATCCAGCTGCCGCTCGGCAGCGAGGCCCACTTCGAGGGAGTCATCGACCTCGTGGAGATGAAGGCCCACCGATGGACCAGCGAGATGGGCGAGGAGTGGGAGACCTCCGACATCCCCGCCGAGGAGCTGGAGCGGGCCCGCCAGGCCCACCACGAGCTGTTCGAGAAGCTGGCCGACCACGACGAGGCCCTCATGGACAAGTTCGTCCACGAAGACGAGCCCGAGGTGGAGGAGCTCCGCCGGGCCATCCGCCGGACCACCCTGTCCGGCGAGGGGGTGCCCGTGCTGTGCGGGAGCGCGTTCAAGAACAAGGCCATCCAGCCCCTGCTCGACGCCGTCGTGGTCTACCTGCCGTCGCCGGTGGAGGTCCCTCCGGTCGAGGGGCACACACTCTCCGGCGAGCCGGTCCAGCGAAAGCCGGACGACAACGAGCCGTTCTCGGGCCTGGCGTTCAAGATCATGTCCGACCCGTACGTCGGTCGGCTGACCTACCTCCGCGTGTACTCGGGCGTCGTCCGCGCGGGAGCCCACGTCCACAACTCGACGAAGGACCGGAAGGAGCGCGTGGGGCGCATCCTCCAGATGCACGCGAACCACCGGGAGGATAAGGAGGCCGCGTTCACCGGCGACATCGTGGCCGTAGTAGGACTGAAGCACTCCACCACGGGCGACACGCTGTGCCACCCGGCGAACCCCATCGTCCTCGAGTCGATCGCGTTCCCCACCCCGGTGATCTCGGTCGCCGTCGAACCCAAGACCAAGGCCGACCAGGACAAGCTGGGCAATGCCCTCGGCAAGCTGGCCGACGAGGACCCCACGTTCGTCGTGAAGTACGACGACGAGACGGGCCAGACCATCATCTCCGGGATGGGGGAGTTGCACCTGGAGATCCTGGTGGACCGCCTGACCCGAGAGTTCAACGTGGGCGCCAACGTCGGCAAGCCGCAGGTCGCCTACCGGGAGACCATCCGCAAGGCCGTCCACAAGGTCCAGGGCCGGTTCATCCGCCAGACGGGCGGCCGGGGGCAGTACGGGGACGTCTCCATCCACCTGGAGCCCACCGGCCAGGGCGGCGGCTACGAGTTCGTGAACAAGATCGTGGGGGGAGCGATCCCCCGCGAGTACATCCCCTCGGTGGACCACGGCATCCAGGAGGCCTGCGAGAGCGGCGTGCTGGCCGGGTACCCGCTGGTGGACGTGCGGGCCACCCTGGCGGACGGGTCCTACCACGAGGTGGACTCGTCGGAGATCGCCTTCAAGATCGCCGGCTCGATGGCCCTGAAGGAAGCGGCCCGCCGGGCCGACCCCGTGCTGCTCGAGCCGGTCATGGAGTTCGAGGTCGTGACCCCCGAGGCGTTCATGGGCGAGGTGATGGGCGACGTCACCGCCCGCCGGGGCAGGATCGAGCGGATCGACGACCGGGGCGGCATGAAGGCCATCAGGTTGCGGGTGCCGCTCGCCGAGCTGTTCGGCTACGCCACGGAGCTGCGCTCCCGGACCCAGGGACGCGCCTCCCACACGCCGATGCAGCTCCACGCCTACATGGAGGTTCCGGCCCAGATCTCGAAGGAGATCGTGGCCCGGGTACGAGGGGAGTAGAGGAGAGAACGAGAGATGGCCAAGAAGAAGTTCGAGCGGACCAAGCCCCACGTGAACATCGGCACGATCGGGCACATCGACCACGGCAAGACCACGCTCACCGCCGCCATCACCAAGGTGCTGGCGGAGCGGGGCCTGGCCGACTTCACCCCCTTCGACCAGATCGACAAGGCCCCCGAGGAGCGAGAGCGGGGCATCACCATCGCCATCGCCCACGTGGAGTACCAGACCGATGCCCGCCACTACGCCCATGTGGACTGCCCC
>DASWJF010000038.1:0-1773 GCA_036397275.1 Actinomycetota bacterium | reverse complement strand
GCCGAGGCCTCTCCGCCGCCATGGAGGACGGCCGCGGGGTGGAAGGTTGGGATCACGGTCCGCCCCTCGATGGGGAACCGCTGCCCGCGCACCCGGCTGATCGAAGCCGGCTTGTTCAGGATGAACCGGGTGGCGAAGTTGCCGAGCGTCACGATCACCCGGGGGTCGACGAGCGCGATCTGCTCGCGCAGCCACGGCGCGCAGGCCTCGACCTCGTCGGGGAAGGGATCGCGGTTGCCCGGAGGGCGGCACAGCACCACGTTGGTGATGTAGACCTTTTCGCGGCGGAGCCCGACCTCTTCGAGCATCCGGTTCAGCAGTTGCCCGGCCGCGCCCACGAAGGGCTCCCCCTGCTTGTCCTCGTAGTAGCCGGGGCCCTCCCCGATGAACATCAGGTCGGCGTTCGGACTGCCCGTGCCGTACACGACCTGGGTGCGGCCCTGGGCCAGCCGGCACCTCGGGCACGTCGACGCCTCGAGCGCCGCCTCCTCGATGGTCCTCATCTCGCCTCCCCCACCGACGGGGCGCCGGCCACCCCCCTCGCCAGCAGGACCCCCCGCCGGATCGACTCCGCCACGGCCTGCTCGGCCAGTCGTTCCACCTGGTCCTGAGGGGCATCCACATCGCCCGTCGCGAGCGTGAACACCGTGTCTCCGTCCCAGATTGTATGTGCAGGCCTCACCACCTCCGAAACGGCGTCGTGGGCCGAGACCGCCACCAGGTGCGCCCGTTCCTTCGACAGCCGGGCGTTGGTGGCGACCACGCCGATGACCGTGTTGGGCGATGGGGCCTGGGGCCAGGGGATCCTCGGCTCGCCGACGTCCGGCTCGCCGTCCGGGGCGGGCCGGGCCCCCGCGATCACCTCCCCGTCCTCCCCCAACACCTCCCCCACGGCGTTGACGGCGAACACGGCGCCGACCACCAGGTCTCCCTCCACGGCCGAGGCGGTCCCCACGCCGCCCTTCACCTGCCGGTGCGGCCCGTGCAGCTTGGCCACGGTGGCGCCGGTCCCGGCGCCGACGCTCCCTTCCTCCACGTGCTCAGAGGCCGCGTCGCACGCCGCGTATCCCTCGCTCGGCCCGGGGCGGGCCTTCGGGTCGCCGATCCCCAGGTCGAACAGGGCGGCGGCCGGAACGATGGGGACGACGGCGATACCTGTCAGGAAGCCGATGCCCTGCTCCTCCAGGTACCGCATCACACCCTCCGCGGCCGCCAGGCCGAAGGCGCTCCCCCCGGTGAGGAGCACCGCGTGCACCTCGTTCACCAGCATCCCGGGGCGGAGCAGGTCGGTCTCCCGGGTCGCCGGGGCGCCCCCCCGGACCTCGCCGGAGCCGACGGTTCCCGGCGGGCACAGCACCACGGTGCACCCGGTGAGCCCTTGCAGGTCCGTGCTGTGGCCGACCCGGACCCCACGGACCGCCGTGATCACGGCTCGGCCTTTCGTCGCTTCGACGGCGCTCGGCGCCCCGATCCGCCGGGGGCTTGACGGCGCCTCCGACCGCTCGCCCGCGCGAACGCGTCCGCGGCGAACGCGGCGAGCATCTCGTTCACCGCGTCGTGCCGCTCGAGCATCGGCATGTGGCCGGCTCCCTCCACGATCTCCAGGCGCGCGTTCGGAAGCTCCGAGGCCAGCGCCATGGCCCCCGCGGGAGGGGTCACCCGGTCGTGGTCGCCGACGGCGACGATCGCCGGGACCCGAACGTGCCGGAGGGCGGGGCGGAGGTCCACGTCCAAGAGCTTGGCCAGCCCGTCGGTCCACACCTCCGACGGTGC
>DASWJF010000037.1:0-4403 GCA_036397275.1 Actinomycetota bacterium | reverse complement strand
GGTCATGCGGCGGGTCCTTGGGAGCCGTTCACTCGGACGATTCTACGAGCAGCCCTCCCGGGGTGAAGGTCACGGTGATGTCGCCCGCCCGATCGGTCCGCAGGACACGAGCCCCGGTGGCCGACAGCTCCTCGAGCACCTCCGGCACGGGATGCCCGTAGTCGTTCGGCCCCACGCTCACCACGGCGAGCTCGGGGCCGATGGCTTCGAAGAATCCCTCGAGCGAGGTGTCCCCGCCGTGGTGCGGCACCTTCAGCACGTCGGCACGGAGCGGCGCGCCATCGTCCATCACCGCTTGCTGCGACGGTTCCTCGGCATCACCGGAGAACAGCACCGAGTCCTCTCGCCACACCAGCCGGATCACGAGCGAGTCGTTGTTGGGGTCCGACTCCGTCCCGTTGAAGCACCCCTCAGGCGCGAGCACGTCGAGCGTGAGGTCGCCAACCACGATCCGGTCCCCCGCTCGGGGATGCTCCACGGGCAGGTCCTCGTCGGCCACGGCGTGAAGGAAGTCCTCGTACGCGGGGGAAGCTTCGTGACAGCCCGGCTCGAGGACCAGCCCCACCGGGAACCGGGCGAACACGGCCGGGAACCCGGCGACGTGGTCGGCGTGCGGGTGGGTGGCGACGACGGCATCGACCCTCTTCACCCCGAGGGCCGAGAGCTTCATGGCTACAGTCTCCGGCTGAGGGCCGGCGTCCACGAGGACGTTTGCGCCGGCCGGCGAGGACACCAGCGCGGCGTCCCCCTGTCCGACGTCGAGGAATCGGACCACGAGCCCGGAGGGTGGCCCCGCGGACAGCGCCGTGGACCATATGAGGAACGGCAGGAGAACGAGCCCCGCAGCGAGCACCCGTCGGTGGAGCCGGCGACCTGAGCGCAGCCACCACGCCGCCACGCACACGAGAACGAGCCCCCCGACCAGGGGAACGAGCCCACCCCGGGACGTGATCCACGGAAGCGGGGCCGTGGCCAGCCGGTCCGCCACGAGCTCGAGGTAGCGGATGGGAGCCAAGGCGGCGGCCGCCAGGAGCCGTCCGAGGACGTCGATCACCATCCCGGCCGCGGCGGCGGCCAGACCGAGGAGCAGGGCGGGCGAGACCGCCGGGAACGCCAGCACGTTCGCGATCAGCGTCACCCCGGGCACCTCGTGGAAATGAAACAGCAGGACCGGCATCACTCCGGCCTGTGCGGCGAGCGTGGCCCCCGCGGCGAGCGCGACCGGGCGGGGCAGGAACCACATGCGCTCGGCGATGGGCGAGGCCATGGCCACCATGCCTGCCGTGGCGGTGACGGAGAGCTGGAACCCGATGGCCCACACCAGCGTGGGATCGAGGACCAACAAGACGAGCACTGCTCCCGCGAGGATTGACGCCGCGCTCCGAGGCCGTCCCAGGAGCACGCCGAACAAAGCGAGCCCGGCCATGACCCCGGCTCGCATCACCGAGGGCTCGGCGCCGGTCAGGACGACGAAGAACGCCACGGTGCCGAGCCCCAGGACGAACCGCAGGGCGAGCGACAGCCGGAGGAGCACGGCGAGCGCGAGCACCGGTCCAACCACCATGGCCACGTTCCCGCCCGACACCACGAGGAGGTGGCCGAGGCCGGTGGCCCGGAAGTCGCGTTCCACGCCGGGGTCGAGGCCCGAGTCGTCACCGAGGGCCAGCCCCAAGAGGAGCCCGGCCTCCCGAGGCGGGAACAACCGCCGGATGGAACGGCCCACCACGGCCCGGCAGGCCTGCGCCGCCCGTACGAACGGGTTCGAGGAGCCTCCGAGACGCTCGAAGGCCCGCGCCCGCAGCTCCACGGTCATCCCCCGGCGACGGAGCGACTCGGCGAAGCCCGGGTCGTCGGGCGCGCCGAGCTCACCGTCCAGCCGGACCCGGTCCCCCCGGACCGCCATCGGTGGCTCGTCCCCCCCGTGAACCCACACAGATTCGCGGACGGCCGCGGCCCCGTCCTCCCACTCCACCACTGAGACGTCGGCGATGGCGAACCACCCGAAGGTCCCCGGCGAGGGATCCGTGCGAAGGGTCGCCTCCACCATGACCCGACCGGGTGCCAGACGTCGAAGCAGGGATCCCTCCACCCTGTGGGCGTGCACGCCGCCCCACCCAACGCCGAGGAGGAAGACGCCGAGCGCGGCGACGACCGCGACGCCGGCCGGCGGCGCGCGGCCCCACCGGGCTCGCCCGGCCGCCACGGCCGCCAGCGATGCCGGCTCCCTATCGCCGTCTACCAGGCCAGCCGCGCGGACCGGGTCCTGGCCCTCCCCCGGGGCGAGCGGGACGGCCGAGGCCACCCCGCCGAGCCCGGCCAGGAGCCAGGCCCAGACCGGCAGGAGATCTCCCATGGCGGACCACGCGAGGAGCCCCATCCAGAGCGACGTCGCCGCGCCAGGCATGATCCAGGCGCTCACACCGTCACCAGCTCCCGCATCGACGCCAGGGTGGATTCGCCGATCCCGCTCACGTCGATCAGCTCGTCCACCGATCCGAACGGGCCGTTGGCGGTCCGGTAGTCCACGATGCGTTGCGCGATCACCTCGCCGACGCCGGGCAACGCTTCGAGCTCGGAGGCCGTCGCCGTGTTGATGTTGATCTTGCCCGTCGAGGCAGATCCGTCGGAAGCAACCGCCCCCGAAGCCCCGCCCGCCGCTGCCCGTGGGACGAGGACCTGCGTCCCGTCCACCAACGGCATGGCGAGGTTGAGCGACTCCAGGGCCGCGCCCCGGCGAGCGCCGCCCGCGGCCTCGATGGCGTCGATGACGCGGTCGCCCTCGTGGAACTCGTAGACGCCCGGACGGCGGACCCACCCGGCCACGTCCACGATCAGGATGGTGGGCTCCGGCGACTCGTGGGCGGGGGCCGCGCTCGGCGAAGGTCGATCCGCGGTTCGGACCTCAACGGGCCGGGGCAGCGACCGGACGTACCACAGGCCGGCCCCCCCGAGGGTCACCGCCACCACTACGGCCAGCCCTGCCAGCTCGGCACGCGACAATGCGGACAGGCGGTCGCGCAGGGACTCCCTCGACACCTCCCCCGCTCCTCCTCGGCCATTCCGTGGAGCATGCAACGGTGAGGGGGAGTCGCCGGCGAGACGCTAGCAGCCCGTCGCGCGGCACGCCGTGAACTACGTCACACCTTGGTCGTGGCCGATGGGCGAGGCTCCCGTGAGGCGTCGCCGGTCTGGGCCTTGGGGAGGGTGAACAGGAACTGCGCGCCTCCGCCCGCAGCCTCCTCTACGCTGATGGAGCCCCCGTGGGCCTCGACCAGGCAGCGGGTGATGTACAGGCCGAGGCCCGAGCCCGGGCGTTCCGGCCCTTCGGCCAAGCGGCGGAACCGCTCGAACACCTCCTCCCGGCTTTCTTTCGGGATGCCCGGCCCCTGGTCCCGAACGCCGAAGGTGACGTACCGATCGTCCTCCGTCACCGAGATGAAGATCGCCCCTTCGGGCGGCGAGTACTTTCGGGCATTGTCAAGGAGGTTCGTGAGCACGCGGACCACGCGGTCCCGATCGCAGTGCACCTCCGCGATCCCGCTCAGCTCCACCCGGACGACGTTGGCGGTCCCCGAGACCTGCACCGCCTCGGTAACCATCTCCCCCAGATTCGCGGGCCGAACGTCGAGACGCAGCGCGCCGTCCTCGATGCGAGCGACGGTGAGGAGGTCCTCGACCAACCGGGCCAGGCGCTGCGCCTGGACCTGGGCCCCCTCGAGCAACTCCTCCCGGATCGACCGGTCGAGGCCGTCGCCGTGCGTTCGAAGCGTTCCGATCACGCCCAGGATCGTGGCCAGGGGCGTACGGAACTCGTGCGACGCCACCGCCACGAACTCGGTCTTCGCGATGTCGACCTCGCGCAGCCGCGCCACCATGGCCTGCTCCTCCGCCAGCGCCCGGGACCGGTCCTTCGCGATCCCGACCAGCAGCTCGCGCTGGTCCTGGTTGGTCCGTCGCTGCTTGGCCAGAGCCCCCACCGCGAACCCCGTGATCAGCATCAGCGCCGGTCGCGACAGGAGGGCAGTGCGGGACAGGCCACCCGCGACACTCATGACGAGGACGTACAGCACGGCCAGGCCGAGCGCCGAGAAGAGGGTCTCCAGAACGTCGAACCGCATGGCCACGGCGATGATCGCGATGAGGTACAGGGCCCAGTACTCGCTGTCCGGCCCCCCGGTGGCGAGGCACCACATGGTGATGAGGACGGTGTCGGCGAGGAAGATCGCGGCCCGGATCCGGTTCGCCCACACGGTCTCGTACGGGCGGGCCAGGAGGGACCACACGCTGTACAGGGCGGCCAGGGCCAGGATGGACACCGCGAGCGAGTGGGTGATCCGTTCGATCCCGCCCGAGCTCAGGTACACGGCGGCCACCACGAGCACGACCGCCATGCGGATGAGCGC
>DASWJF010000036.1:0-1678 GCA_036397275.1 Actinomycetota bacterium | reverse complement strand
GTTGACGTTCCCCGGGATGACCAGGCAGCCGGTGCAGTCCACCCGGGTCGCGCCCTCGGGCGCCGCTCCCAGGCCGGTGACACGCTCGCCGTCGACCACCACGTCCGCCCGCGAGAGCGCGGGCGGGTCGAGCGACGCGAGGACGGTCCCCCCCGTGAGCGCGACCGTCATCGCGCCCCTCCTACGCGCCCCGCGAGGCCGCCGCCAGCTTGGGCACCGCGGCTCGGGCCGCGGCCGAGTCCTTCATCGGCAGCCGGGTCCGCCACTCGCCCTCGAACGCGCGCAGCGCGCCGGCAACGGCCGCCGCGGTGGGCACCAGGCCGATCTCACCCAGTCCCTTGGCCCCGTACGGTCCCTCGGGTTGGAGCACCTCCACCAGGATGCACTCCACGTCCGGCATCCCGGCGGGCGGCACGATGCCGAGCGACTTCAGCGTGTTCGTGACGGGGTGGCCGTCCTGCACCACGTACTCCTCGGAGAGGGCGAACCCCAGGCCCATGTGCACCGCGCCCTCGATCTGCCCCTCGACCAGCGTCGGGTTGATGACCTTTCCCGCATCGTGGGCGGCGACGACCCTCTCCACCCGACCGGCGTCGTCGAGCACGACCACCTGGACCGCCCAGCCGTAGGCGAAGTGGGTCACCGGCTTCTCCACATCGACGCCGGGCTTGTTCGTGTAGTCGATGGTCAGCTCGCCGTAGAACTCCCGGCCCGCCAGGTCGGCGAGCCGCTTGCCGTCGAGCTCGGCCTTCAGCTTGTTCGCCGCCTCGATGACGGCCCGGCCTCCGAGGATGGTCGAGCGGGACGCCGTGGTCTGGCCCGTATCGAGCTCGCGCATCGTGTCCACGACGACGTGGACCTGGGCGGCCGTGAGGCCGAGCTCCTCGCAGGCGATCTGCTGGAGCGCGGTGTGCACGCCCTGGCCCATCTCCGTCCACGAGTGGAACAGCGTCACGGTGCCGTCGGGCTCCGGCCGGAGGATGGCCTTGCCCTGCTCGAGGAGCCCGTTGCCGATCCCGTTGTTCTTCACGCCGCAGCCGATGCCGGCGTAGGTCGCGCCGCGGTACCGGTCGCGCACCGCGAGCAAGCACTCCTTGATGCCCACGCCGGGGCCGAGCACCTGGCCGGTTCCGAACTTGTCCCCCACGTCGAGCGCGTTCCGCCACCGGATCTCCCACCCGTCCACGCCCACCTTCTCGGCCAGCCGGTCGAGCATCCCGTCGACGGCGAACGCCACCTGGTTCACGCCGAACCCGCGCATCGCGCCGTTCGGCGGGTTGTTCGTGTAGACGGCTCGCGACTCGACGTCCACGGCCTCGAACCGGTACGGCCCGCACGCGTGCCCCGCCGCCCGCTCCAGGACCTTGTCCCCGACGCTCGCGTACGCGCCCGTGTCCCCCACGATGCGCGCGCGGATGCCCGTGAGGTGTCCTTCCGCGTCCGCGCCGATCGTGTACTCCATGTGCAGGGGGTGCCGCTTCGGATGGAACGCCAGGCTCTCGGCCCGCGACAGCGTGAGCAGCACGGGCCGTCCGGTGAGGTGGGCCATCAGCGCGGCGTGGCACTGGACGTTCAGGTCCTCCTTGGCCCCGAACGCGCCGCCGTTCGCCACCTGCGTGACGCGAACCTTGTCCTCGGGCCACCCCAGGAACGAGGCGACCTGCCGGCGGTCCTCCCA
>DASWJF010000035.1:0-2582 GCA_036397275.1 Actinomycetota bacterium | reverse complement strand
GATGGACGCGCTGCTCACGGGGACGACGACGCTGGTCGACCACCACGCGTCGCCGAACGCGATCGAGGGATCGCTCGACGTGATCGCGGAGGCACTGGACGAGATCGGCCTGCGCTCGGTGCTCTGCTACGAGGTCACCGATCGCGACGGTCCGGAGCGAGCCGTCGCCGGCGTTGAGGAGAACCGCCGGTTCCTGAAGGCGGGCTGGCCGCTCGCGCGGGGCACGGTGGGCGCGCACGCGTCGTTCACGCTGAGCGAGGAGACCCTCGCGGCCTGCGCGGAGGTCGCCCGAGACGCCGGGGTGGGCGTCCACGTCCACGTGGCCGAGGACGCGGCCGACGAGCGGGACGCGCAGGCCCGGTTCGGTGAGCGCGTGGTGGACCGGCTGGCCCGGCAGGGGGTCCTGGCCGAGGGCGCGCTCCTCGCCCACTGCGTGCACGTGGACGCAGGGGAGATCGAGGCCATCCGCGACGCCGGCGCCACGGTGGCCCACAACCCCCGGTCGAACATGAACAACTCGGTGGGGCGCGCGCCGGTCGTGGCCCTGGGCGAGGGGGTGGCCCTCGGCACCGACGGGATCGGCGCCGACATGTTCGCCGAGACCAAGACGGCCTACTGGCGGTCCAGGGAGGAGAGCGTGTTCGCCTCCGCGTCGTGGCCACTGGCCCGGCTGGCCCGGGGCGCGACCGTTGCCGGCCGCGCCTTCGGGGAGCCCGGGCTGGGCCGGATCGAGCCGGGCGCGCCGGCCGACCTGGTGGTCCTCGAGTACACCGACGTCACGCCGGCCACCGACGCGAACATCCCGTGGCACTGGCTGTTCGGGATGGGGGCCCACCACGTCCGCGACGTGATGGTGGCGGGCGAGATGGTGGTGGCGGACCGCCTCCTCACCCGGGTGGACCAGGAGGAGCTCGCCGCGAAGGCCAGGGAGCAAGCGGAACGGCTGTGGGAGCGGATGCACGAGATCCCGGCGCACCCGTTCCAGCCCGAGGGGGATGGCTAGGCGTGGCGGTCCGAAGCGAGGGGCGGGTGGCCCTGTACCTCCAGGACAAGCACCCCATCCGTGACGGCATCGGGTACGTGCGGTACGCCGAGGAGCGGGGGTTCCAGGCCGTGTGGCAGGCCGAGAGCCGCCTGGTCCGGGAGGCCACCGTGCCGATGGCCGCCTTCGCCGCAACCACGGACAGGATCAAGGTGGGCTCCGGCGTCGTGAACGCCTGGACCCGGAACGTGGGCCTGCTCGCCGCGACGTTCGTCACGCTCGACGACCTCGCGCCCGGGCGCGTGATGCTGGGCATCGGAGCGTGGTGGGAGCCCCTCGCGTCGAAGGTCGGCGTGGACCGGCGGAAGCCGCTCACGGCGATGCGCGAGATGGTCGAGACGGTGCGCCGGCTGATCGCGATGGAGCGGGTCACGTTCCACGGCGAGTTCGTGGATGTCGAGGACATCGAGATCGACATCGTCCACGGGGACCGCTCGCCCCGGAACGTCCCCATCTACGTCGGGGCCACCGGCATGAAGATGATGGAGCTGGCCGGCGAGATCGGCGACGGTGTGCTCCTCAACTACCTGGTGGGGCCGAGGTACAACGCCACGGCCCTCGAGCACCTGGCGGCCGGCGCGGCCCGGTCCGGGCGGAGCGTGGAGGACGTGGACCGGCCGCAGCTCGTGGTGTGCTCGCTGGACGAGGACCGAAACCGGGCCCTGGATCGTGCGCGCGCGCTCGTGACCCAGTACCTGGGGCAACAGCCCCACATCGGGAAGGCGAGCGGCGTGGACCCGTCGCTGCTCGACGAGATCGGCAAGGTCCTCACGTGGCCGGCGTCCGAGGAGGAGATCCACCGGGCCATGAAGCTCGTGCCCGACGAGGTGGTGCAGATGATCACGGCCTCCGGGACGCCGGACGAGTGCAGGGCGAAGGTACGCGAGTACGTCGAGGCCGGATGCACCTGCCCGATCCTGTACCCCTTGGGCGACGACGTGCACGCCATGATCGACGCGTTCGCCGAGGGCAAGTTCTGATGGAGGTCCTGCTGCCCCGCACGCTCGAGGAGGCCCTCGAGGCGAAGGAGGCGCGCCCCGAGGCCGTGCCCATCGCCGGCGGCACCGACCTGATGGTCGAGCTGAACTTCGACCACGTCCGGCCGGAGGCGATGATCGACCTGTCGCGGGTCCCCGAGCTCCAGGTGTGGCGGCGGGAGGACGGCCACCTGTTCATCGGTGCGGGCGTCACCTACACCCGGATCCTGCAGGAGCTCCCCGAGATGCGGGCGCTGGTGCAGGCGTCGCGCTCGGTGGGGTCGCCCCAGATCAGGAACCGCGGCACCATCGGGGGAAACTTAGGGACGGCGTCCCCCGCCGGGGACGCGCTCCCCGTGGTGGCCGCGCACGACGGGGAGGTCGTGTTGATCGCCGGGGGCGACCGGGTGCGAACGGTGCCGTGGCAGGCGTTCCTCCTCGGACCGAAGCGGAACGCGCTCGCCCCAGACGAGCTCATCCTGGGGGCACGGTGGCGGGTGGTCGGCGGACCCCAGTCCTTCTCCAAGGTCGGGACCCGAAACGCCATGGTGATCGCGGTGGCC
>DASWJF010000034.1:0-11999 GCA_036397275.1 Actinomycetota bacterium | reverse complement strand
GCACGCCATGGTGGAGGGCCAGCCGTGGAGGACGCTCGCCTCTACGATCGAGGCGGACCAGTCCTTCGCCACGCTCCCCGCCACCGGCCAGGGGACGCTGCTCCGGGAGGGGAACCCCATCTATCTGGAGGCCCGGACCTCCGAGATCCCCGGCGACCCGCCGAGACGGCTCCTCCTGGTCCGCGACGTGACCTCCCAGCGCGTGGCCGACCAGACCATCCGCTCCCTGTTCAAGTTCCTCCAGGACCGCGACGAGGACCGCACCCGGATCATGCGCCGGACGAACGCGGCCATCGAGAGCGAGCGCAACCGGATCGCCCGCGACCTCCACGACGGTCCGGTGCAGGGCGTGTCGGCCGCGACGCTGTCGATGGAGGCCGTGCTGCTGATGCTGAAGGCAGGCGAGATCGAGGAGGGCGTCGAGGTCTTGACCAAGGTCCGAGCGGAGCTCGCCCAAGAGGCCGACAACCTCCGCCGGCTGATGGCCGGCCTCCGCCCCCCATTGCTCGAGGAGCGAGGGCTGGTGCCGGCGCTCCGCGAGACCGTGGAGAAGTTCGGCCAGGACAACAGCCTGAACGCCGAGTTCCAGGCCCAGGGCGTGACCGAGGTCCCCCAGGACCTGGAGACCCTGGCGTACCGGGTCGTGCAGGAGGCCCTGTCGAACGCGAGCAAGCACGCGGGGGCGGCACGGGTCTCGGTCGCCGTCGAGGCCGTGGCCGGACAGCTCCGGATCGAGGTGGGAGACGACGGCGTGGGCTTCGACTCGGCCAAGGCCCGGGAGTTCCTGAAGATGGGCCGGGTCGGCCTGGCCTCCATGCGGGAGCGGGTGGAGCTGGCGAACGGGACCTTCATGGTCCACTCCACCCAGGGCCGGGGGACCACGGTGCTCGCCACGCTCCCCCTGGAGTCGGTGCCCGCCCCCCGCGAGTTCGCCGTCAACGAGGTTTCGTAGGCCATATCACCGTTGCAGCCCCGCCGGATCGGGACGCGCGCCGCCGCGGCTACGGCTCGGGGGGCGGCGAAAGCGTCGGCGTGGGCGGGATGGTGACGGAGGGCGTCGGCGTGGGGCTCGGCGACGGGGTCGGGCTCGGCGGAACCGAAGGTGTCGGGGACGGCGAGGGCGACAAGGAGGGAGTTGCCGACGGCGTCGGCGTCGGGGGCGGCGTGGGCGCCCCGATCGTGTAGCCGTCGAAGGACGGCGTGACGAAGTCCTGGACCGGCATCCCTTCCGTGGCCGCCAGCATGAAGTCGTGCCAGATCAGGGCGGGGATGGTCCCGCCGAACAGGGCCGGGTAGCCCTCCACGTTCACGAGCGAGATCTCCCCCTCCGGGTAGCCGACCCACACGCACGCCGCGAGCTGGGGCACGTACCCGCAGAACCACGCGTCCACGTATTCGTCGGCGGTCCCGGTCTTGCCCGCCGCCGGCCTCCCGATGTACGCGTTCGTGCCGGTGCCGCCGGAGATGACCCCCCGGAGCGCGGACGTGACGAGGTCGGCGTCGTTCGAGGAGATGACCTGCCTGCCCTTCCCGTTGGTCCGGAGGATCACGTCGCGGCTGGCGTCCCGGACCACGTGCAGTGGGGTGGCCCACCGCCGGGTGCCTCGAGCGGCGAGGGTGGCGAAGGCGTTGGTCATCTCGAGCGGGTTCACCGCCTGGGTTCCGAGGGTGATCGAGCAGACCGGCTCGAGGGGCGACCGGATGCCCATCCGGTGAGCCACGTCCACCACCGCCTCCGGGCCGACCAGGGACGTGAGCTGGGCGAAGACGGTGTTCACGGAGTGGGCGGTGGCCTGGGCCAGGGTGAAGACGCCGCTCTCCTCGTCGCTCGCGTTGGACAGGTTCCACGGCCGCCCGTCCGTGTAGCAGCGGGGGTCCGGGATGGTGATGGTTCCCGGTCCGCTCCACCGCGAGCTCAGGGATACCCGTGCCTCCATGGCGGCGGCCAGGGTGAACGGCTTGAAGGCCGAGCCGGCCTGGCGCCCCGTCCCCCCCTTGCCGGTGGCCAGGTTCACCTGGGACCGGCCCCAGTTGCTCCCCCCGTACATGGCGCGGACCTCACCGGTGGCCGGGTCGATGGCCACCACGGCGGCCTCCGGGCCGCCCGGGGTGTCGAGCCGGGTGTTCACGGCCTCGATGGCGGCCCCCTGCATCCGTGGGTCGAGGCCGGTGGTCACCCGGAGCCCGCCGCCGAACACCTGGGCCTCGTCGTACCGGTCGATCAGGTCGCGGCGCGTGTAGTCGAGGAAGTACCCGAGCTTCGACGGGAAGGTGAGGGCCGGCGCGGACGGGTCGATCCTGACCTCCTTCTGCTTCAGCTCCTCCGCGCGCACCGGGGCAAGGTAGCCGAGCGCCGCCATCCGGTCGAGCACGTAGTCCCGGCGGATCTCCGCCTCGGTGCGATGGTCGATGGGATCGAACAGCGACGGGTTGACGATCAGGCCGGCCAGCGTGGCCGACTGGAGCGCCGAGAGCTCGCTGGCGTGGATGCCCCAGTAGGTCTCGGCCGCCGCCTCCACGCCGTACGCGCCGTGCCCGAAGTAGATCGTGTTCAAGTAGGTGGCCAGGATGTGGTCCTTGGTGTAGGTCTGCTCGAGCTTGATGGCCAGCAGGGCCTCCCGGACCTTTTGGGAGAGCGAGCGGGACGGGACGACGTACGTGACCTCCTCGGTCTCCGGGTCGGTCTCGTAGTTGCCGGCGTAGACGTTCTTCACCACCTGCTGGGTGATGGTGGAGCCGCCCTGGACCACCTTTCGAGCGACGAGGTCGTTCCACGCCGCGCGGATGATGCCCACGGGGTCGATGCCGCGGTGCCGGTAGAAGTCCTGGTCCTCGGCGGCGATCACCGCCTCCCGCAAGGGTTCCGGCATCTCCCTGAACGGGACGATGGTGCGGTCCACGGAGGCGTGGAACGTGGCCAGGACGTCCCCGTTCCGATCGAGGACGTAGGTCGTCTGGAGCGGCGGCGGCGTGGCCGGGAGGTCGAGGCGCGCGTACACGTAGACGAGCGTGAGGAGCACCCCGAGCATGCCGAGGATGGGAACGGCGACGAACGCCCACCAGTACCGGCGGAGGAACCCTCGCTTGCTCGGGCGTTTCCGGGGGGCGTGCTTCGAGCCTTTCGAGGCCCGTCGAGGCGTGGCTTTGACCGCCAAGACCAGCCGATTCTACCCAGGGACCTCGCGCTTCACGCCCAGGTAGACCCTGGTCTTGGGATCAGGGTTTCTGGGCCGTGGAGGCTCAGCCGGCGTCGCGGGCCACGAACGCCTCGGACAGGTGGTTCCAGGAGCACTCCGTGCAGACCTCGACCACGTAGCACCAGGCGTTTCGGTGATCGGCCGCGATCGAGAGCCCCTGGTCGAGCGACCACACCCGGCCGTTGTCCCGCCTCAGGCCGTCGCCGTAGACGTAGGCCAGAAGGACGAGCCTGGCCCGGCCGCACACCGGGCAGTCCCGCCGGGTCGGCTCCCCGACGTGCTTGGCGGCACGCATCAGCTCGGGGTGGGCGTCGCAGATGTCGGCCCTGGACTTGAGCCCCACCCGGACCTCGCGGAGGAGGGCCCGCTTGGCCAGCGTGTAGTCCACGACCCCGAGGAGGGCCCGCCTTCCCCTGGCCACCGACCGAGGGTTCTGCATGGTGGACGCATTCTACGCCCGCCCCCCGACGCAAATTTCGCGGCACGGGGGCGGGCGGCGCCGATTGGGCTCACGGCCCAACGACGCCCACCACCGCCCGGGCCCGGGCCTCGACGCTTCGCTCCCCCGCGAGCGTCGCGAGGTGCCCCACCGCGACTCGCACCCGGACCACGGCTTCGAACGTCCCCGGATCGCACCGGCACTCCACGAGCTCGGCGCCATTCAGGCCGGCGAACCGAGCGGCCACGTCGACGGGAGCCGGACCGACCGGGAGGGCGAGCTCCTGGGCGGCGGCCAGGGCCGCCGCGTCGGCCGCGGATTGGGCCCTCGCCGCGGCGACGAGCACCCGGGCCAGGTCGCCCGCGCCCAGCGCGACCACCATGACCATCGCCACGATAGCCGCGGCCACCACCGACACCGAACCTCGCTCGCCGCTCACGGAAACTCCTGGCGCATGGTGGCCGCGGCGTCGAGCCGGACCCTTTCCGGCAGGAACAGACCGGCGAGAGGAACGGCGATCGTCGCGTCGTAGCCGACCGTCACCCTGACGGGCTCGCCTCGTCCACCCGTCCGTTCGATGGTCACGTCGATGCGCGTCGGGTCCAGGCCCGGCGCCGCCTCCAGCACCGCGGTCCGGACCGCGCCCTCGTCGGGCTCGACCGCGGCCTCCCTCGCCCCCGCTCGGGCCCCCTGCACGAGCAGCAGCTGGTCGCGCGCCAACACGCCGATCTGAACCAGTGCAAGACAGACCAGCAGCAGGATCGGGAGGACGAGGGCGAACTCCACCACTGCCGAGCCCCGCTCCCACCCTCGACGGCGGGGGCTACGGCGCACTCCCCGCCACCTTGTCGATGATGGAGTCGAAGAACGCCGGAAGCTTGCCCGACGAACGAGCCCAAGCGATCAGCACGACCGCCACCGCGGCCGCCGCCAGGATCACGAGCGCGTACTCGGCCGTGGTCTGCCCGATCTCCTCCTGGATGCGCGTGCGGATGCGCACGTAGAGCGCGAGCACCATAGGTTCACCTCCTCTCAGCTGATCGACCGAAGCGTGGTGACGAGGACCGGCACCACCGTGAGGAGGAGGAAGGCCGGAAGGACCAGGAAGACCAGGGGGAAGAGCATCTTGACCGGCGCGGTCCGGGCCCGCTCGGAGGCCGCGGCGCGCCTGGCACCCCGGATCTGGGTCGCGAGCTCTGACAGCGAATCCGAGAGCGAGGAACCGAGGGACTCCGACCGCGTCAGCGTGGCGGCGGCGCGCCGAAGGTCCGGAAGCCCAAGGCGATCGGCCGCGGCCCGAAGTTCGTCGCGCCACCGGGCCCCCAGATCAACGGACCGCGTGACCGCGGAGAGCTCCTCCGACAGCGGGCCCTCAGTCGCCTCGATGGCCCTGCGCAGGGCGATCTGCCCGGAGAGCCCCGCGGACGAGGCGGCCGCCAGCAGGTCGAGCAACAGCGGAAGCTCGCGGTCGGCCCGCCTGAGGCGGCGTCGCGCGCCCGCCCCGGCGGCCAGGTCGGGGAACCGGAATCCCACGATCGCCAGGACGGGCGCGAGAACGCTCGCGGGAGGGGGCGCGAGAACGACGACGAGGCCGAAGGAGAGCGCGAGCAGCACCTTCCATCCAAGGACCTCTTCTACCGGGACCGACCAGCCCGAGAGAGCCAGTCGGCGTGACAGCGCCTCAGCACCCGGCAATCTCCGAACCGGACGGGACCCGCCGAGCCGGCGGACGAGGCGGTGAAGCCATCTCTGGTTCGTCTCGGCCGGAGCCACACCCAGTCGTGCGGCGACGGACTCACCGACCCGAGTCGCCGCGGCCGCCACGGCCAGGACCGAGGCGGCGACCGCCAGCGCCTGAGCGAGCGCCACCTCCATCAGCCCTCCACCCGGAGAAGCCGCCGGATCCACAGGAACGCCGCCCCCTGCATAAGCAGGCCCGCGACGATGGCCGTGGCGCCCACCCGCGACTGGTAGGCGGCGGCCATCTCGCGACGCGAGGTGGCCGACAGGAACAGGAAGAAACCCAGGGGAAGGAGCCCGAGGATTGCGCCCGACAGCCGGGCCTGGGCTGTGAGGGACCGGATCTCCCGGGCGGCCGCCTCTCGATCCCGAAGCGTGCGGGCCAGCCGGTCGAGCACGGCCGGGAGATCGCCCCCGGTTCGGTGCTGGAGACGGAGCACCCCGACGACGAGGCGCGCCTCCGGTTGCCCCACCTCCGACACCCAGCGGTCGAGTGCTTCGGAGAGCGGCGCCCCCAGGAGGACCCGATCGGCCAACCCTCGCAGCGTGGGTCCGAGCGGCGGATCGGCCTCGTCGCCGGCGAGCCCGATGGCCTGGACCAGCGAAAGCCCGGCCCGGAGCCCCGACGCGATCGACGACGCGGCTTCGACGAGCTGTTCCTGCATGCGCTGGTTCCGCCGGGCCTCCGCGTGCCGAGCGCGTGCGATGGGCGCCCCGACCGCCGCCACGCCTCCCGCGGCCGCGCCGGGGAGGCCGGCTACCACATGGCCCAGTCCGACCCCCGCGACGAGCCATGTCGCTCTGACCCCCACGCTCCGTAGCCTGCCGCCTCGCCGGGCAAACGGGAGGCCCCGTCCCTCTTGTGCGGGTCGAGCGCCCGCGCGCGACCGCACCCGATCCCGCTCCGCAAGGTCGGCGGCCACCGAGGCGAAGAGTCCCGGCAGCGCCGCCAGTGCCGCAGCCAGGATCTCGGGCCTCATCCCTCCGGCCCCGTCGACACGCCCGCGGGCGTGGCCCCGGATCCGTCGGGCCCCGGTAGGAACAGCGCATCGCGCAATTCCACGCCCCGGTCGGCCAAGACGTCGGCGATCTCCGGCACGACACCCGTCGAGACGAACTCGCCGCGAGGTCCGATCCGCGGCCGGAACCCGAACACCTGCGTGACGACGGGCTCGCCGTCCCGCACGCCATCCACCACCGATATCTCCATGACCACTCGGCGGCCATCGCTCAGCCGGGCCATGTGAACCACGACATCGACGGCCGATGCGATCTGTTCCCTGACGTGCACCAAGGGGAGCTCCACGTCGGACATCAGGGCCATGGTCTCCAGGCGCCACAACGCATGCCGAGGCGAGTTCGCGTGAGCCGTCGACAATGACCCATCGTGGCCGGTGTTCATGGCCTGGAGCATGTCGAGTGCCTCCCCGCCCCGGACCTCGCCCACGATGATGCGGTCTGGTCGCATCCGGAGCGCATTCCGGACCAGGTCGCGAACCGTTACCTCGCCTTTGCCTTCCACGTTCGGCGGGCGCGCCTCCAGGCCGACGACATGGGGCTTGGCCAGTCGCAGCTCCGCGGCGTCCTCGATCGTGACGAGTCGCTCGCTCTCGGGAACATACGCCGACAGCACGCCGAGCAACGTGGTCTTGCCCGAGCTGGTCCCGCCGGAGACCACGATGTTCGCCCTTCCCCTCACGCACGCCGCGAGGAACGCCAGCATCCGAGGCTCGAGCGTCCCTCGTGCCACCAGGTCCTGGGGCGTGAACGGCACCGGCGAGAACTTGCGGATGTTGAGCGCGGGACCGCAGAGCGAAAGGGGCGGGATGATCGCGTGCACCCGACTGCCATCCGACAGTCGCGCATCCACCCACGGTGATGACTCATCGACCCGAAGGCCAAGCGGGGCCACGATCCGCTCGATCACGTGAAGGACGGCCTCCTCCCCCTCGAATAGACCGTCCGCCACCTTCTCGACCCGCCCCTTCCGCTCCACGTAGACGTCGTCGGGCCCGTTCACCATGACCTCGGTAACGTCGGGGTCCTTCAACAGGAACTCGATGGGCCCCAGCCCGACGACCGCATCCGAAACCTCGTTGACCACTTTCGTGAGCGCGCCGCGCGGCAGGATGTGTCCATCCTCGCGGAGGACAGCCAGCGCCTCCTCCCGGACCCGCAGGCGTCGCTCCGCCCGAGACGCCCCTTCCATCCCTCGGGGGTCGACCCGACGCAGCAGCCGCTCGTGCAGCCCTCGGCGGACCTCGGACAGCGCGTCCGCACGCATCAGGCCTCCTCCTCCAACAGCCGGACGGCCAGGCGGTCCACGGCGCGACCCACCCGACCGCGCCGCGGCATCAGCCGTCCCCGGTCCTGCGCCGCCGCCACGGCGCGGTCCGCCCGAATCACCGCGATCGCGGCTCGTCCGAACACGCGCTCCACGTCGCGCGGCGCGATCTCTCGCCTGACGGCCCGGTTCACCACGAACGCGCACCGCTCGTCGAGGCCGGTCGCGTCGATCGCGCTCTTGGCGGCCCGGAACGACATGACGTCCATGTTGAGAACGACCAGGATCCGATCGGCGATGCGAAGGCCGGTCCGAGCGACATCGTCCAATCCCCTGGGGATGTGCAGGACGACCACGTCCGCCGTCCCGCGAACCGCCTCGAGCACCGCGCCCACGTCGGCGGCGCCAACCCGCTCCGCCGACGCGCCCTCCCCCGGTGCGAACAGGACCCGGAAGCCGTCCGGATGATCCCACAGAAGGCCTTCGACGTGACGCGGGGCGAGCTCCTCCACCATGGTCGCAGCGTCGGCGATGGTGCGGCGCGACTCCTCCGCGGGAGCCCCGATGGCCGAGGCGATATCGCCGAACGCGAGGTCCAGGTCCACGAGGACGCACCGCCGGTTCCGTCTCGCGAACGCCGCCGCGAGGTGCGAGGCGAGAAACGTCGCCCCAACTCCACCCCGCGGTCCGTACACGGCCACCACACGCGCCCGCTTCACCGCGCCCCGACCTCGAGGCGGGCCCGCCCGCGCCGTGGCGCGAGCCAGCTCGTCGCGATCCGACGGCCACAGGAAGTACCCCCTGGCACCGGCCCGGATCGCTCCCCGCAGGGACTGGACGGACTCGGAGGTGTCCACGGCGAGCAAGGCGCTGCCGTTCAGCTCTGCACCCGAGTCCACGATCGCCGGCGAGGCGACCACCGCGTCCGGCTCGAGCTGCCGCACCGCCTCGGTGAGCTGCCGCCCATCCGATGCCGTGGCCACCACTCGCGCCCGGCCGGTGCGGTCGAGGAAGTGCATGACCTCCTCGGCCACGTCGTGCTCACCGAGCGCGAGGACGACCCTCGCAACCTCCTCCATGCCAGCTCCGTCGCAACCGAGGGGAGGACCACGCAACACCGGGAAACGAGGGGGAACTTCGGGGGGAAACCGGCGGAGCCGAGCCGCCGGTGAAGGCGAACGCTAGACGACTCGGCCCGCGCGAACAATCGCCAGCCCGGCGGATTTCAGGTTCAGGCTTGCACTCGGCGTCGGCTCAGCCACGCCGGATGGCGTCCTCCAGCACCGGGGGACGTCGCGTAGGGGCGCGGGGGATGCGATCGTGACGCGCCGCACGTTCTGACCTGAGCCGCGCAGGCGGCTCACGACAGCCCTCGCGAACACCGCGACGACGGCGGAGGGGCCGGCCCAGAGAGGGCCGGCCCCCCACGACGTCGCGATACTGGGGGCGTTAGCCGGTCGCATGGTCACCGCGTTCAGCGCATCGACCTCACCGTGACCGTAGAACGAGTTGTACCCGGGTCCACCGGTGCAGATGGCCAAGAAGTCGAAGGGCGGCCCGGGGTTGAACGGGTTCGGCGGGCAAGCCAGGGACTCGGCGGTGGACTCGAGGATCGCCGTCACCGCCCCGGGCATCAGCCCCGGGAACCGGCTCAGGATCAGCGCCGCCACGCCGGCAACGTGGGGCGACGCCATCGAGGTCCCCTGGGCGTAGGCGTACCCCCCGGGGAACGTCGACAGGACCCGCGGGTTCAGTGGCGCCGGCGGGATCTGGAATCTCCGATCCCCGGATGGCGCAACGACGCTGATGACCCCCACGCCGTAGGTGGAGAAGTACGCCTTCTGCTGCAAGTAGCCGTCCCCACTCACACCCACGACGCCCGGCACCTCCACCGGGACGACGGAGCAGGCGTTCGTCACCACCCGCTCCTGTTCGTTGCCCGGCGGGAAGTCCGGGCTAATCGTGTCGATGTTGGTCTTGGACAGGTCCTGGTTCTCGTTGCCGGCCGCGGCCACCACGACGACGCCCTGGGACTCCGCGTACAGGATGGCCCGGCGCTCGGCGTTCCAGATGGCCCGCTGCCCGGGGTCGTTCTTGCAGTTGAACAGCCACGGGTCGGCGAAGTAGCTGTTGTTCGTCACGTCGATCCCGTGCGTGGCCGCCCACATGAACGAGCACACGACCATCTCCGGGAAAAAGAACCCGTCGTCGTTGCTGGACTTGATCCCGGCGATCTTCACCCCGGGGGCAACACCGACAATCCCGATGCCGTTGGCCGCCGCTGCGACGGTTCCGGCGGTGTGGGTCCCGTGGCCGTTTTGGTCCATCCATGCGGCCGGGTCCTGGTTGGGGGCACCGTTCTCGCACGAGACGCTGCGGGTGAAGTCGACGTTCGGGGCGAGGTCCGGGTGCGACCAGTCGAGTCCCGTGTCGATGTCGCCCACGACCACCGACGGGCTCCCGTCTTCGATCGCGTGCGCCTCCGGCACGCGGATCTGCGGCATGTCCCACTGCTGGCCGGACAGCGGGTCACCCCACGGGTCCGAGCTTGCCACGACCGCGGCGGCGGTCGCCTCGTCGAGCACCTCCGCCTCGTCGCCCGAGTCGGGCACCCGCACGCCGAACCCGTCGGTGGCGGCAACGCCGAAGATCCGAAGATCCTTCTTCACGGTCGCCGCGAACGCGTCGTTCGAGGATCGCGCGATCACCACGCCGATCTGGCCGTAGCTGGCCACCACCGTGCCTCCGGCGCTCTGGATCCTCGCGGTGGCGTCGGCCGATACCGCGACCTGCTTGTACAGAACGATGTACGTCTTCTCCGTCCCGGCGCCGGCCGCGGGCGCGAGTGATACGACCCCCACGGCCGTCGCGAGCGCGAGCGCCAGGGCGGCGCCCAGGAACTTGCCTCTCATGGAGCCCCCTCTCTGCCGGTCCGCCGAGAGTGGACCGGCCTGCCTCGGGTCCGAACCTATCTCCCGTTAGCAGGAAGACGAAACTCCAGAGGGGCGCGTGGGCGGCCGGGTCCGTCTACCCCTCGGGTCCGACCAGGACGCGATCGAGCTTCAGGTGGTCGTCCGAGCGGACCCACACGGTCCCACAGCACTCGCATTCCACGACAACTAGCTTCGGGTCCTTCACCTGCACCTCGCAGCCGCAGACCGGGCAATCCATGAATGCTCTCCCACTGACTTCGACCACGCTAGGCGCGACGCCCCCGACGGGGAGGGCCGAACGACTCCCCAACCTCGGGACGCCGGTCCGGAGCTTCCAAGGAAGTGTCGGACCCAGGGTCTACGCTTCGGATCGTGGGTACGGTCATCGACCTCGAAGCCTGGCGCCGCCGCCCAGGGAGCGGCGCGAAGCCGGACCACGAGCCCGGCTTGGAGCCGAACCATGTGCCGGCCGAAGGGCTCAGCCCTGAGCGGGGCCGCCGGACCCTTGCCCGCCTGGAGCGGGCCGTGGCCCGCCTGGACCCCCTGATCAGGCGGGACACCGGCCGGATCGGGCCCCGGGTGGAGACCGAGCTCCTGACCATCACCGGGGCCGTGACCGCGGGCCGGGTGCGGGACGCGGCCGAGCGGGCGGAGCGCCTGGCGGAGCGCCTGGAGCACCCCTCCTCCCTGGCCGCCCGGTAGGCACGGAACCAACCCGCCGCCGGCCCGGTCGTAACGGGCGGACCAGCCTCATCCGGAGAGGAGGGAGTCCCTGGCCCGGCCGGGAAGCGCCTGCTCAGCGGGTATCCGGTCGCGGGCCGGGCGCTTAAGCTTGGTTGGCCGGCCGGACTGAGAGGGCATACGTGCAGGACCCGGACCCCCGCACGCTCGGGCGCGCCAGGGAGGGCGACCTCGGCGCGTTCGAAGAGCTGGTTCGCATGTACCAGGCCGACGTGTGGCGGTTCGCCTACCACTTCACCCGGGACCGATCCCTGGCCGAGGACGTGACCCAGGAGGCGTTCCTTCGCGCGTTCCGGTTCCTCCGGAGCTTCCGGGGCGACTCGAAGTTCACGAGCTGGCTGTTCCGGATCGCCCGGAACTGCGCCATGGACGCCATCCGAGCCCGGAAGAGCCACCTGGCCAAGGAGCCTCTTCCAACGGTGGGGCCCCCCGACCCCGAGGCCCGGGTGGAGCTGTACGCGGCCCTCGAGGCCGTCTCGGACGAGCACCGGGAGCCGTTCCTGCTGATCGAGGTGTTCGGCCTCTCCTACCAGGAGGCCGCCGACGTGCTGCACCTTCGGGTGGGCACGGTGAAGAGCCGGATGCACCGGGCGCGCCACGCCATGATGAGCGCCCTGGCCGTGGAGGAGGACGCCGGTGGACTGTGAGCGGGCCCGCCGGGCCAT
>DASWJF010000033.1:0-7548 GCA_036397275.1 Actinomycetota bacterium | reverse complement strand
AGCGAGAGCGGCAACACGACCTTGAGGAAGGCCTGGACCTTGTTCGAGTACAGGTCCTTGGCCGCCTCGACCAGGGACTTGTCGATCCGCTCCAACGACACGTACAGCGGGAGGATCGTGAACGGCAGCAGGTTGTACGTGATGCCCGCGAGCACCGCGAACGTCTTCCCGACCACGCGGAAGCCCTCGGGCAGCAGCCCGATGCTCTTCAGCGGGCCGAACACGATCCCGTCGTCGGAGAGGATGAAGCTCCACGAGACGGTCCGGATGACGAACGAGACGAAGAAGGGCAACAGGAGGAGGAACAGGAACACCGTCTTGAACCGGCCCCCGTAGAAGGCGATCCAGTACGCGATGGGATACGACAGAAGGAGCGATGCCGCGGTGACGATGGCGCCGTTTCGCAGGGAGCGGAGGAAGAACTCGTCGTACTTCGAAAGGGCATCGGTGAAGTTGGCGAACCGCCACGTCATGCGGAACCCCTCCAGCGAGGTCCCCTCCTGGAGGGCCAGGCTCGCCATCGCCACCATCGGCACGATGAAGAGGACGAGGAGCCACAGCCCCCCCGGGGCCAGGAGGCCGTAGGGGGCGGCCCCCTTCCACCGCCGCCGAGGCGTCAGTCGAGGAAGATCGGTTGGAACAGGTCGGTCCACTGCTCGACCTCGTCTCCCGTCCGCACCCGGTAGCTGTGGGTCTTCGAAGCGAGCTCGGGGGTGGGGAACACGTACGGGCTCCCGGCGATGGTCTCCAGCACCGTCTTGTTCCCGCCCTTCGCCGAATCGGCATCGCCCTGGACGATCTCCCCGCCCGCCGGCACGGGACTGACGTAGGCGTTCCACTCGGTGAGCCTCGCCGCGATGTCGGGCTTGTAGTACCAGTCCATCAACGTGATGGCGCCGAGCGGGTTCGCGGCCTTCGTCGGGATGCACATGTTGTCGGTCCACAGGATGGCGCCCTCCTCCGGCGTCGCGAACTCGAACGTCGCGAACTCCGGGAAGTAGAGCTTGTCGTTGATGATGTCCCCCGACCAGGCCATCGTGATCCACAGGTCCTCGTTCTCGAAGTCCGTGAGGTACTGCTGGTCGTAGAACTTCCGGATGATCCCGCGGTCTCGCTGCTCGATGAGCAGGTCCGCCGCCTTCTGCCAGTCCTCGGGCGTCGACGTCTCCGGCTCGATGCCCAGGGCCAGCATCGCGTAGCTGCCGGGATCGTCGCCGTCCCCAGCCAGGACTCCGATGTGGCCGGCGTAGTCCTCGTTGAAGAGATCCAGGAACTTCGTGGGCGGTTCCTTCACGTACTTGGTGTTCCAGGCGATCCCCGTGTATCCCGACTGCCAGGCCATCGTGTACTTGTTGCCCACGTCGTAGGCCGGGTCCTTGTGCGTCGGGCCGACGTTCTGGTTGAAGTTCGGCGTGAGCGAGTGATCGAGCTGGGTGATGTACCCGAGGGCCACCATCTCGGACAGCGTGTCCCCGTTCGTGATAACGATGATGTCGTGCCCGGTGTCCTGTCCCGCCTCGAGCGCGGGGCGGATGGCAGCGTAGAACGTCAGGTTGTCATTGATGTCGGCGCGAAAGACCACGTCGATCCCGGTCGCCTCGGTGAACATGTCGAGGGTTGGGCGCGTACGGTTGCCCTCCTGGTCCCTGGCGACGTCGATGTAGGCCGGCCAGTTCGTGAAGTTGACCAGGTCGCCGGGTCCCTGCTCCTGGAGGGCGGCCCACCATTCGGGCGAGCCCTCCGCGCCGCCGGTGGGCGTCCCGTTGGCCCGTTCGCCCTCCACGCCGCACGCCGCGAGGACCGCGGACAGGCCGAGGGCCGAAGCGCCGACCCCGGCGTACCGGAACAGGTCGCGCCGGGAGATCCGCGGCATGAAGGCGCCCCGCAGCAATGCGGGGTCGATGCTTGGCTGCTTGCTCATTCCTCCTCCTCCGTGGGGGTTTTCGATGGCTTGACCGCGAACGTGTGCTCCGGGCGCCAGACCAGCCGGACCCTTTCCCCCGGCTGGGGGGCCCGAGCGGCCCCCAGGTTCTGGACGTACACCCTGAGGTCGGTGCCGTCGGGGGCCTCGACCTTGTACTGATGGCTCACGCCGATGTACGTGGACATCAGGAGCAGGCAGCCCGACACGGCGTTGTGTCCGGCCGGTTGTGCATCCTCCTCGGGCTGGATGGTGATCTTCTCCGGGCGGACCCCGACCTTCACGATCGAGTCCACATCGATCGGCACGCGATCGGCGGGAACGAGCACGTCCGAGCCGACGGTCAGCCGGACCCGGACCAACTCGTCCCCGCCACGTTCCAGCTTGCCCTCCAGGAGGTTGGATGCGCCGAGGAAGTTCGCCACGAACTCGGTGGCGGGGCTCTCGTACACGTCCTCGGGAGCGCCGATCTGCTCGGCCTTCCCGTGGCGCATGACGGCCAGGCGGTTGGACATCGTCATGGCCTCCTCCTGGTCGTGGGTCACGTAGATGAAGGTGATCCCGACCTCCTCCTGGATCCGCTTCAGCTCGAGCTGCATCTGCTTCCGGAGCTTCAGGTCGAGAGCGCCGAGCGGCTCGTCCAGCAGGAGCACCTTGGGATGGTTCACCAGCGCGCGCGCCAAGGCCACGCGTTGCTGCTGGCCGCCGGACATCTTCGCGGGCCTGCGCTTGTCGAATCCGACCAGGTCGACGAGCGCCAGGGCCTCCTTGACCCGGCCATCGATCGCGGCTCCGTCGACCTTCTTGCGGCGGAGGCCGAAGGCCACGTTCTCGTGCACGTTCAGGTGGGGGAACAACGCGTACGACTGGAACACCGTGTTCACGTTGCGCTTGTAGGGCGGCAGGTCGGTCACGTCCCGGCCGCCCAGATAGATGGTCCCTCGGGTGGGGTCCTCGAAGCCCCCGATCATCCGAAGGGTGGTGGTCTTCCCGCACCCGGACGGACCGAGCATGCTGAAGAACTCGCCCTCGCTGATATCGAGCGAGAGGTCGTCCACGGCAACCGTATCGCCGAAATCCTTGGTCACCCGGTCCAGGCGAACGTCAACTTCCGGCACGTCATCCCTCGTCGAAAGGATTCAGGGGCCTGATTATGCCCCATCCCCTAACCCGGGAGGGCCTGCCCCTGAGGCCGAGCCCAACCACCGGCTCCGCTCCGGCTCCGGACCCCGGCCCAGCCTCCGGAGCGCCATGCCGGACAGGGCCTCAAGGACCACGCGGTGTGCCAGGAGCGCCGTGATCTCGGCCTGGTCGAAGGGCGGCGAGACCTCCACCACCTCCATCCCGGCCAGGGGGACGGCGGCCGCGATCCGCCGGACCGCCCGGAGCAGCTCGCGGGCCTGGAGGCCCCCCGGCTCCGGGGTCCCGGTGCCGGGCGCGAACGCCGGGTCGCACACGTCGATGTCCACCGAGAGGAAGACGTGGGGCAGCCCCTCCACGTCTCGAATCACGTCGTCGATCACCTCGTCGATCCCCCGGACGTAGACGTCGTCCATCAGGTACCACCGGAACCCTTGGGAGCGAGCCCATTCGAAGTCGGAGGGTGGTGGCCAGTACCCGCGAAGCCCCACCTGGACCACGTGCTCGCCGCGGAGCGAGCCCTCCTCCACCAGGAGGCGGAGCGGCGTTCCGTGGCTGAGCCGGGGCTCCTCGTAGGCGTCGTCGGCGTGGGCGTCGAAGTGGATGAGCCCGAGCGGCTCCGGCCTCAGGTGGTCGGCGACGGCCCCCACGTCGGGGTGGGCGATCGAGTGATCCCCGCCCAGGACGAGCGGCAGGGCCCCGGCGGCCGCGATGCCGGAGACCGTCTGGCGAAGGGCCCGGTGGGTGAGCTCCGGGTACCCGGGCACCACCTCCACGTCCCCGTGGTCCACGACCGACAGGACCTCGAAGGGGTCCGCCCCCACGTCCATGTTGGGGCGGGACGTCTCCCAGAGGTAGTCCGCGTTCCGGATGGCCCTAGGGCCGAACCGGGCCCCCGGCCGGTTCGTGACCAGCTCGTCGGTGGGAGCGCCGAGGATGGCCACGTCCGCTCCGGCGAGCTCCGCCGGGTCCAGGACAAGGGGCAGGTGCGCGAAGGTCCCTCCCCGCCCGTAGGGGGGCTCTCCCGGGCGGTGGACCCGCATCAGGGGCTGCCCTTGACCTCGGCGTGGTCGGCCTCCGCATCCGCGACCCCCCGGAGCGCCTCCGGGCCGGGCGGTCCGTTCCCCCGGACCGCCGCCCTCCGGTCGCTCCCCCGCGGCGCCCGGTCCCGGATGAGCTTGGGGAGCACGGCGGCGACCGTGACCGCCGCCATGACGATCGCCCCAACCAGGATCCGGCCGTTGATGAACGCCACAGCCAGCGCGCAGACGGAGATCAACGCGCTCCACAGGTACATGAGCAGGACCGCCTCCCGGTGGGAGTGCCCGATGTCCAGGAGCCGGTGGTGGATGTGCTGCTTGTCGGCGTGGGTGATGCCGAGGCCCTTACGCATCCGCCGCACTATCGCGAGGAGCACGTCGAGGAACGGCACCGCCAACACGAGCAGGGGCACGGCGATGGGGATCGCGACCGCCGCGAAGTCTCCGCCGCTCGGCCCGGTCGCGGAGCGCCCCACCCCGGAGATGGTGGCCACCCCCATCATCAGGCCGAGCAGCATCGCGCCCGAGTCCCCCATGAAGATCTTCGCGGGGTGGAAGTTCCACGGGAGGAACCCCAGTGCGGAGCCGGCCACCACCGCGGACAGGAGCGCCGCCGTGGAGGGATCGGCTCCCCCGCCGGGCGCTCGGTACATGTACGCGAAGAAGGCGATGGCCCCGATGGCGACCATCCCGGCGGCCAGCCCGTCCAGTCCGTCGATCAGGTTCACCGCGTTCACCATGGCCACGACCCACAGCACCGTGAGCGGCACGGCGAGGTCGGCGGACAGCACGAGGATGCCCTGGCCGGGGAAGTAGAAGTACAGGAGCTGGACGCCGAACAGCACGAGCATGCCGGCCGCGAGCACCTGCCCGGCCAGCTTGCCCAGGGCCGAAACGCCTCGGGTGTCGTCCATCACGCCGAGGACCAGGATCACGAGCCCCGCCAAGAGCGCCGCGTCGGGATCGGACGTGGTCTCGAACAGCCGTGACAGGAACGGGAACAGCCGCGACACGCCGAGGCCCACCGCGATGCCCAGGAAGATGGCCAGGCCACCCGCCGAGGGCGTGGGCCGGGGATGCACCTTGCGGTCGGACGGATGGTCGATCCACCCCAGTCGGAGCGAGAGCAGGCGGACCGCCGGTGTTGCCACGAACGACGCGACGGCGCTGGCGGCGAACACCACGAGGTACGCGATCACGTCGCCGTGATGGTACCCCGCGGGCCTGATCGCCGAGCGGCCCTCAGCCGGGGTAGACGGGGAACCGGCCCACCAGGTCCTGCACCCGGGCCCGGCAGGCCTCCTTGACGCCGGCATCGGTGGGGTTTCGGAGCACCTCGCCGATGACGCCGGCAATCTCCTTCATCTCCGGCTCGTCCATCCCGAGGGTCGCCGGCCCGGGCGTCCCCACCCGGATGCCGGACGGGTCAAGCGGAGGCATGGGATCGAAGGGGATCCCGTTCTTGTTCACCGCGATGCCGATCTCGTCGCACAGGGCCTCCGCGTCCTTGCCGCCGATCCCAAGGGGGCGGAGGTCGGCCAGCACGAGGTGAGAATCCGTTCCCCCGGAGACGATCCGGAGCCCCTCGTCGGCCAGGCCCTCGGCCAGGGCTCGCGCGGAGCGGACCGTCCGGGCGGCGTACTCGGCGAACTCTGGGCTCATGGCCTCGCGGAGAGCGACCGCCTTGGCCGCGATGACGTGCTCGAGGGGGCCGCCTTGCATCATCGGGAACACGGCCTTGTCGATGGCGTTCGCATGCTCCTGCTTGCACACGATGATCGCGCCCCTGGGGCCCCGGAGCGTCTTGTGGGTGGTGAAGGTGACCACATCGGCATGGGGCACCGGGCTGGGGAACGCGCCCCCGGCCACCAGCCCGATGAAATGGGAGGCGTCCACCCACAGGAGGGCGCCGACCTCGTCGGCGATCTGCCGGAACGCGGCGAAATCGATGACCGGGGGGTAGGCGGTGAACCCGGCCAGGACGATGGCCGGCCGGTGCTCCTTCGCCAGGTCGAGCACCCGGTCCATGTCGAGCCGCTCGGTCTCGCGGTCCACCTCGTAGCCCACGAAGTCGAACCACATCCCGGACACGTTCACCGGCGAGCCGTGCGTGAGATGCCCGCCGTGGGCCAGCACCAGGCCGAGCACCTTCTGCTCGGAGAACGGCCGGAGGAACGCGCCCATCACGGCCAGGTTGGCCTGGGCCCCGGCGTGGGGCTGCACGTTGGCGTGGTCGGCTCCGAACAGCTCCTTGGCCCGGTCGATGGCCAGCTGTTCCGTCACGTCCACGAATCGGCAGCCGCCGTAGTATCGTCGCCCCGGGTAGCCCTCGGCGTACTTGTTGTTCATGGTGGAGCCGAGCGCGGCGAGGACCGCCGGGCTCGCGTAGTTCTCGGAGGCGATCAGGCGGAGGGTGGTCCGCTCCCGGTGGAGCTCGCCGGCGATGGCCGCCGCCACCTCTGGATCGGTGCGCCGCAAGGCTTCCCAGTCGGCAGCGTACTCCCGGCTCACAGCTCCCCCCGCTCGATCATCGAGATCTCCTGGAGACGCCGTTCGTGGCGACCACCCTCGAAGGGTGTGGCCAGCCACACCTCGAGGATCTCCCTGGCCAGGGTCGGCGCGACGATCCGGGCCCCCACGGCCAGGACGTTGGCGTCGTTGTGCTGTCGCGACAGCCGGGCCGTGTACAGGTCGTTGCAGAGCGCCGCGCGGATGCCCTGCACCTTGTTCGCGGTGATCTGCTCCCCCTGGCCGGAGCCGCCGAGGACGATCCCCCGGTCGGCGCTGCCGTCCGCGACGGCCCGGGCCACCTTCACGCAGGGGACCGGGTAGTCCGCCGGCTCCTCGGAATCGGTGCCGAGGTCGGCGACCTCGTGCCCCTCGTCCTTCAGGTATTGCTTCAGCTGCTCCTTCAGCGGGAAGCCGGCGTGGTCGGAGCCGATGGCGATCCGCATCCTCATCCCTCCCGACCCGCGGCGACCGGGCTGCTATCGAACAGGGCGGCGGCCAGCCGCTCGCACCACGTGTCGAGCTCGAGGGCGATGCGACGATAGGCATCGAGGGACAGACCGAGGGGGTCGGCGACGTCCTCATCGAGCGAGTCGCCCCCGAACCCGGCCCGGCGCAACCGGTCGGCCCCGGCGACCCGCGCGACGAGCCTCTCAACCGGCGCGCCGGGGGTGGGCGGTTCCGGCGCACCCTCCCCCAGCCGCACCAGCTCCTTCAGCGTGAACGTCTTCGAGGCGGCCCCGGGGATCGCCTGAACGATCTCTGCTCGGTGCTCGGCGGCCATGCCCACCACCACGTCGGCGGCCCGGGTGTGGTCGGCCAGAAGGCGCCGGGCCGTGTGGCCCGCGACGTCCACGCCCAGCTCCGCCGCCGCGTGCACCGCCTCCGGCGTCGCAGAAGCTCCGTCGCGGGCGATGAGCCCGGCCGAGGCCACGAGCG